>NHDG01000082.1 GCA_002167285.1 Planctomycetia bacterium TMED53 | reverse complement strand
CTGTCCATTGGGACTTTGCTCTTTGAAGCGCTGTCTCGGCATCGATCAGTACTTCCGAAAATCCGCCCACCGGCTCCAAAGCCAAATGCCCTGCAGCATAAACGAGAACCCTCTCACCGGTCTCCTGATCAGTTCTCGTCAGGAATCGAAGTGCACTGTGTTCTACCGTAATGCCATCTCTAACTTGCCGGTAAGCCAATACGGTCGCGTCTCGGGTCAGAAGGTCGGTTGCAAAGATCAATTCCACATCATCCGCAGCGATACCAAAGAGAGCAGAGTTCTCGCCAAGGAATTGCTTAATCAGCTCTTCGTCAGTATCGGCCCAAGCCATCGGTGCGCCGTAGAGATATGTGCGGCCAAAGCCATCTCTCAGCGAAAGAACACCAGGATTCATCTGTAGGAAATTTCGAAGGGAAGTGTCCACCTCTTCGGCGTGAGGTCGATCAGACCAAGTGGAACTCTCGGTTTCTCCGGCCTGAGCTTGGGCTGTATAGAAACCGCCCACTGACAACAAGAGTATCGCCATGCATAGCACTAGAGGGAGATCCCCTCCGAGTACTCGAGGACTAAACCCTGCTCGAAAAAAGCCAATAAAATCTAAGGATCTATGGTGATCCATCTTCATGCCTTCCCCCCACCTCGCTGTATTCACTTTTTGCAAAAACAAACCCAGAAAATACATGGCACACATGGAGGGAAATCAAAATGTCGATCCTCCGCGATCACCAATGAATCTGAACAGCGGTTACAGCTGCTGTTACAGAGGCACTGCGACGTTGGCATTGGACCAAACACAAGCGATTGTAGTCGGTTATGTGTACCAGCTTTTAATATAATGCCTGGGATCCCTCAACAACAGCACCTAAAGATCGTTAGTTGGAGAATAGTGGACTCATGACACCAAGTCCTTACGGGCAAGGTGGAGCCACTTGGCAATCTAGAGAATCAGCGGTCGCGTCGGGCCCACAGACGCCATTCAAAGGTAGCCCGCCTCCACCAAAGAGCGCTTGAAGCAGCTGAATTGCATCTCCCACATTCACGCTTCCGTCGTCATTTGAGTCACAAGCGTCTTCACATGAAAAGTCGACAGATGCGCCAAACAAGACTTCCAATAACTGAACAGCATCGCTCAGATCATTCGATCCGTCACCATTACAGTCGGAAGGAATAAAATCATTCTCTACAGGTGGGGGCGGAGGTGGTCCTGTGACCTCGCAGTCAATCACTTTTACTTCAACAAGATCGACTCCTGCTTCGCAGATACTTCCGGCTCCCAGATCTCCTGTGTGAAATCGCAGTCTAAATGTGTTGTTTGACGAAGCGCCCTGATCGATGGAAAAGGAATTTTGGAACCAGCCTCCTCCTGCATGGGGGTGCCCAGGCCCAATTTGTTCGATCACATTCCATGACCCGCCACCATCTAAACTCAGTGAAACGGTCAATATATCATCGGGGGTGCTGGCAGATGCATTGTTACAAAACCAACGCCAATAACTGACTTCATGCCTGGACGATGCATCCAATATGAAATCAGTCGAAGTGAGGGTCGTATCTCCGAAATCGATGTCGTCCGCTCCAAGGCTTCCACCAGGTAATCCGAGACCTGTGAAATACCCTGCCGAATCTCCAGAACTGGAGGGAACTCCGGCTGAAGCTTGTGCGGCAGTTCCAACTGGAATCCCGTATTCCCATTGCCCCACCAAGGCACTATCGGTGGGGAGAGAAGTACTCCAACCGGGATCACTCGCCATAGACTCTTCCAGAACGATCTGTTGAGACGTTGCGACCATTGTCGAAAGCGGCTGGCTTGATCCCAATGGTGGATAGACTGTGACAAAGCCATTCAGATCAGGAACACTGACATACCACTCGATTTGGTCGAGGCAAATTTGAGGAGGAATCTCACCCTCCAAAATGAAGTTCGGAGCCTCTTGAAGGGGCGCACTCTGCCAGCTTGGGCTACCGATCACCCGGTAGCGAATCTCGGCTTGAGCCACTGCTGGAGAAGAAGAAACCGTCTCCCAAGAGACAGAAACCGTTTGCGGAACTTGAGGTGGGATCAATTCCGCAGGGCCCTGCACCAGGGTCAATAACAGTGTCGAAAGATCAGGACATGCCAAGCCGCCTTCAATAGCAGCACTACAAATCTGATTCCAGTGAGGCGATCCATTATCGAGATTACTATCGTCGTCATCCGCCATCAGAACTTCGAGCACCATCTCATCACGAATGGGGAATCCACTGATTCCGCCAAGTGTCAGAGCTGACCAATCAACAAATATCTGTTCAAGAACTTGCTGTCCCGTCACCGCACCAAGCTCGCTCCTCAATGCGTCACTCAAGTTGAACCAAAATTTACCCAATGCCTGCCCACAGAAATGGATACTGGAACTGCACGGGACTACCACATTAGAAGTTCCCACGTTTCGTACGTGACTACCCGCTCCAGAGAAATCACGTCCAATGACTCCGTCTTGAAGGAACACTATGGCGAGAGAATCCCCGTATCCCTCTCCAAAGGCTCCTTGGGATAAGTTCAATGAGTTGACGACGTGGTGCCCGAACTCGTGGAGAACGACACTCGAATAGGCACTATCGACACAACCACCTCCCGGTCGCAAAAATCTCAGGAGTTGCTGAAACGGATCATAATATGCATTGCATGAACCGGTCATTCCTGTGGTCGCATTGACAGGGGTCGACATCGCAGGAAAACCTCCTGCAGATTCGACGAAGAGGCGATAACCCTGATCTACATAGTGAAAAGCATTCAACTGGGCGGTGAAATTAGAATCACCATTACCATCAAATACGAGATCTAGCGCATTGGGATTTGAAGGTGCAGAAACGGTGATCGAAGGTGCCGCAGAACTATTCACGCTTCCCCATACTCCTTCAAGCTCAGCGAGGACCGTAAAGTTGTTGAGTGACGAAGAAAGCGTGTAACTCCCACTACCATCTGCCTGAGTGGAAGCTCCTCCCCCAGAAACTCTCACTCCACTGATCGGCTGAACACTATTTGAACTGCTACCCTGGGGACCCGTACCAACCGTACGATTCGCAAAAATTGACCCGCTGACGTCGATGGAACAAACCACTTCTTCAACCAGCAACTGTTCGCCAGTCAATGCGGAGTAATCGATTCGCAGTGTGCTGTGAAGGCTCTCGTCTATGGCAGCGCCATGAAAAACCCACACCAACACTGCTTCCTTCGACTCCCCCATCACATATTCGAGTACCGGCTCACTCCAGTTTCGTTCAGGGAAGTCAGTACCTGGCATGAGAGTTTGAGGGTCAACAAATTCTGAAGGTGTAGGGGGAGCCTGCCACGGAATACACTTGAATGCCCTGTAACGGCATGACCATTTACCCGATTCATCCGCAACTAACCACATTCTGCCGATCGCCTCACGAACGGGGATACCGCCGATCGATTGACTCCAAGCCAATTGAACTCCTCGTTGAGGAATCTCCCTGACCCACTCCACTTCAAGGGTTGAAGCGGTGGCTCCTCCAAGAACTTGCGCAGCATCAGCAAGTGCTGCTGAAAACAACGAATCCCCTTCGGGACCGATGCCGGGTTTGCGGAGGTGAATTCCACCTGCCAACACAAGGGAGGGAATCAAACAAAGGAATAGTGAGATCAGTGTCAGCTTTATGAATCTATTCGATTTGAATACCGCTAACTCGTAGCGATTCAAACTTCCGTTCCCTGAGGGGGTCGGTAAACAAATCGGTTGCTGACGAAGTTTGGAAAACAACTTCCAAATAACACTCATAAAGAATCCCCATATGGCCGTAGGAGTAGAATTAAATTTGTTGTAACTAGGCCGTCCAATAAATACTGACAATGAGTAACTTCCTCTTCCCCCTGTCAGACATGTCAAATGTAACCCCATAACTAGCCCATTGCGACTACATTTCCGGCCCTTAAAAAGTCGGATTTGAACCCAATTGGGAGGAGTCCCAAATCCCTCAAGGGAGACATAAGCCTTTTAAAATATTAAACTTATGACTTCTCAGGCGAGTGCTTTGTGGCGAATGTACGGGACCAGGCCATCCAAGCCCATGTTCCGATTAATCCCAATCCCCCGAGGGGGGCGATCATCCCAAGCCAGCTTGGAGCCCCGAAAGAGAGAAGATAGACCGATCCGCAAAAAACCAGCGAAGAAACCAACATGCTCAATCCTTGATTTGACAGTTCCAATGAAGGCCTGGAACAGATCCAAATACCGATTGAGTGCCAAAACAGGATCCTTGTCGCCGTGGCAAACTGATTTGGAGCGGCTTCGTCATGCCAATGGTCCTTGAGTAGGTGCGCCCCCAACGCCGCCAACGCCACTGATGTTGCAGCTAGAATGTATGCGCTAGATTCCAACTGTCGATAAGTCACGACTCATTCCTTACCCGTTCGATATTTGATTTTCGGGTAGCAACGAACAACCATTCCTGAACCTCATCCATAGACCTCCCTGGTGCAGGTTTGAAAGTTCGACCGCCTGGAGTTTGAGAAGAGCCCTCTTCAGAGTCGCTACGAAATCTTCGGTAGGGAATCTCCACTAAATTGAGATTCGCGCCGGTTCCCGAATCTGACCAATCACCCAACAACTTCTCTAATTGTTCTCGCTGAAGGATTCCCTCTTCGCTGTATGAAAAAACGATGATGTTCGCATTTGAACCTTCGATCAATTTCTGCATTGCGCGTAGGCACTCGTCACCTCTCCTGCTACATAGCGGAGAAGCTTTCTCTTTCCATGGAATCAAGCCTGTCTTTCCATAGAGCGTCTCTTCAATCTTTTGATCCGAATCTTCAAAGGGAAGCAGCGATAATATTTCTGGAAGATGATAATTCGCAGGATACTGCCGTTGATTATAGGGAGGATCGATATACAGAAGCTCACATTCGACTCCATTGATCCACTCTAGAGCATCCTCATTGTGAGCGGCGCCAGGAGGTCCAGGCACGATCGCAGGCGATCTCAATTCGAGCGGACGCTCTGCACTCTTCTGTAACTTCTTAAGAAATGCCCCATAAGTCCCGGAGATGTTTGCCACCCGATCGACGGCATCGATACAACTCGCCAGGAGGATCCACACTTCTTGATCTGTAACAACTCCAGAGACGCGCCAATTACGAATAGCTTCAAGAATTGCATCTACTCTGGCTGCATTCTCCCCGGTTAAATAGATTCTCCCAGCATCACCCTCTGGTGAAAACTGACGAAAGAGAAATCCTTGCTGGGGTGGTAAATGATTCTCGAGATAATTCGCCAGCTGCAAAAATGGAATCCACTCGGATCTTTGACCCTCATCCAAAACTGAGAGTCTCGATAGGTCGAGGGGCTCAAGCCCACCCCACAAATCCTCGATTCCTGAGAAGGTCGGCGCTTCAATGGTCTCTAGGTAAGCTTTTTGAAACACCAGTGAGCAACTCATCAAATCCGTGGAGATCACACGAGAACCTTGGGAGCGAAAGAAGCGCCCCACAGACCCACTTCCTGCAAACAAATCGCAGACTGTTCCACCTCTGTATCCCGCACTTCGAGCGACAGATAGAATTTCATCGAGGAGTGCTGTTTTATTCCCCAACCAACGCAACGTCAGACCTCACAAAGCAGGAGTAACTCCTGTACTGGCTTATTGGTGTCTCCCTGACCTGAGTGCATCAGTTGTTGCTCACGAACTTCAACACTACTGAAGTATTCGAGCATTACCTCGCGAAGTCTTGCCGCAGGTTGGTCATGACCTTCCCGTTGCCACTTTCGAGTGAGCAAGCCGGTATCCCCAGAGTACGAGATCAGCAACTTTGCTCCGATTCGGACACAACCCTCTGCAACAGTTCGAAACGCACCTTCAACTCGGGAGCCGCTGCAAAACTCTGAGCTAAACCTATTCTCGCGAACTGGATATCGCCCTTTAGTCAGTTCATCGCCCCGACATTGAAGTTCTGGATAGTCATAGAGGGCCAAAGTTTCGAGAACATGATAGAAGCGACTGTAATTATCAGAGGTATATGGAGGATCCAGGTAAACGAGATCGACAGATTCTCCAGTGAGGGGACTCTCTTCGCAGAGCAACTGCAAAACGTCCGAACAGAAGACCTTGTTTCCCGACAAGCGAGGACGTTCTAAAACCTCTCGGCGAATTGCATCAAGGGCCAATTCAAACTGCTCCTCAATATCGATGGATCTTCTTTTTACCACCGCTAGTAACTCAGAGTCTTTATCGACGGAGCGTGGTTGGGCGAAATGACTGGTCCCGGAGGTACTCACAGAAACCGCATGGAGAAGAGCAGCGAGATACAAAGACTTCTTTTCTTTGCAAAACCGCGACTCCATGGGGATATTGTCGATCGCATGTCGAATCGAATCGATGACGATGGATTGCCTCAAACCGAAATAAACTTGTCCCCAATAGGCCGTGCACATCATCGCAGGAGTCAATGTTCGGTCAGACCTGCGTTGATTCAGCAGCTCTGTCAATCGCCCCCGTATCGACTGGAACGGATCCTCCATTGATCCGCTCTCTCCCTCCCCACTACTCACTGAACATTTTTGAAATGGGACCGGTGACGCGGAACAGAACTCCCGGTACTCACTGAGCGCCTCTTCATCCTTCCCATTTCCGGAAAGGATGCGCTTCAGAAGTTGCTCTTCCAAGTTCAACGCATTTGCGTATTCCTTCTCAAGAAGTGCGAGGTTCGCTTCCCTTGCAGTCGCTAGATCAGATTCAGGCTCAAGCAGATCGAGCTCTTGGGACCATTCATGCGTCACTTCCAAATGGGCGCGGGCAATCTCCGAAGAGAACATTTGAGCGTCATTCGCAAAAATTCGGTAATCCCCAGCGAACCAACGGCCCACCGCTGCTGTTCCCGCACATGCATCGAGTATCGTCGCTCCCGGGGAAACCAGATCACGGACCGCCCCATCGATGAACTCTTCACAGAGCCGCGTCTTCGCACCCATGTACCAAAGGGTCCTCATCGGAGTCATCGGAGTGGTCATCCCAAACTTCCTATTCGTTCCATAGTGACTTGCAGGTCAGCCAACCAGCTTCGCTGAAATTTTCCACAAGCGGAAAGATTTCTGGCCATGAGCCAAGAAGCCCAACCTTGCCAACTGACCATGAACTCAGCCCTGGACCCTGAGCCATCTGCAGTCAGGGTGATACAGGCATCCGATCTCCACGGCCCCCACCCTGCGGTCCAAGCCAACTGATAGCAATCAGTCTGTTCTCTCAGTATGGAAGAATTGTCATTGGATTCTGATGGCTGAACAGAGCTCTCTCGAACCGTCAAAACTTCGTCGATTTGCCCGATCCTGATCCCACCGGGGTTTCGAATCATCGAGATCTTCCCACCGCGTAATGGTGGGGGTACCTTTTGAGCCCAATACAGCCGAAACCGAATCCCTGGGGTCAAATCACCTTCTTGGCTCACTTGAGTATCCATCAATTGATGACACCAATGGTGCCATTCTCGTACCTCTGACAAAGTCTCCCAAATCACCGACGGCGTCATGTTCAGCCATGCTGTTTCCCGAACTGACACCATGCGCACGGTAGACACCGTCCCTTTCAGGGCAAGAAAACACCGTTCCCAGGGGAACCTCCTACCGGGGCCTGGTCGTTGATTATTCTGTGATCCCACCCCATCAGGGTCAAGAAGAGCGGATTCTTACCTGTTCCCGGGGTGGATCGAGAAGGCAGATCTAGGTACCTTAGTATGAGTGGGTTCTCTGCAGGGTAAGTTCGTGCAGGAAGATCTCGTGAAGTCGATCGGGAGTTTTCCCCGATCTCTTAGCAGTGAACCGCTATAAGTTGGCAGAAAGACAGGACTCTACTTGACCAAACCGCTCGTCCCCCTCGTTCAAGCGATTCTGCTTTGCGACCGGGTCTACAAAGATGACGACTCAACGAAGTGCGTGCTCGCAGGAACCTTCAACAAGGTTCGACTTGCCGAGTTCCCTGCGGAATACTCCCCAGCCACTCTCTACATCAACTTGAGCGATTTCTCAGGACTCCACAAAGTTTCATTCCGCTTCAAGAGACTCGTCGATGACATGATCCTCGAAGAGAGCCCCGAATTCGAAATTTATCACGATGACCGAAGAGAACACCACGAGTGCATCTTCGAGCTTCCACCGATGGAATTTCCTGAGCCCGGCCGTTACACCTGGGAAGTCATCTTTAACAGAACTGAGATCCTTGGTACTGCGGATGTAGAAGCGGTATTGCTGGAAGAAATCATCCCCGATGAGTTTGAAGAACATCGGGAAGAAGAAAATGGTGGAATGGAAGATCGCAACTTCTAATCGATAGCGATCAGCTGCTTTCTTGCCGAGACTTTATCTTCAGAAATTGGCTTCTCAGCAGAGTCTGCTTACCTGGCTTCAATCCGATTAGTTGCTCTTCAAAACAGCTCTCCAATCGATGTTTTGCCAACAGAGCTGTAATTCTCGCACTGATCCTCGGACTTCTGTCCCTGATCGCAGGAGCGAGAGCTTGGGCATGCTCACGAGTCAGTGGCTCTTTGAGAATCTCCTTCAGCTGTTCTTTTTTCGCCCTAGATTCGGAACGGAAGAAGTGCTGAATTTTTTCTTCAATCGTCATCGACGAGATCCAGCAACGACTCACTACCCCTGTCTGCTATCGCAATCCACTGAAAGAGGACCTCTTCCCTGGAGCCCGGTTCGATCTGCAAGTTCCAGCGGCAAATTCCATCCCGACTCACCTTTGGTTGCGGATCCGTATCTTTACCGACGTTGATCACTAACTCTTCAACCATACTGACGGGAATTCTATCGACGATCTCCACCTGAGCTTTTTGATCGAGAAAAGAGGTCACAGAATAGAGATTCTTTCTTTCATATCGTGGGCTTGAGAAAGCGGAGCGCGAAGGTGTCTGCACATCGGAAAGTTCCTGGACGAACATCTTCAATCTGCCATCGAGACCAAAGTACTGCTGGAAGCTTTGCCCCGGAGCCACATTCCCAATCTCCCCGATACCGACGTAAGTCCCCGATCTGAAACATTGAACTTCGCCAGAAAGGAGCATTCCCGGCCCTGGCTGAACAAGCTTAGCTCTGCGATACACACCCAGTCCAAGTGCGGGAATCGCTACGTAATCAAGCTGCGCATCCAGCTCCAACATCTGGATGCTAACAGTGTGCGAGGTCCCATCTGCAGGAATATCGACACGATTTTTGATTCGGAAAGAGACGACGCCGCCAAAACCAGTTTCTATGATGGGAGAGGACCAGCCGTTCATGCCGAGAGATTCTCCCTCTTCCATCAAAACTTCTTCAGAGCTTCTTTCCATATCTACGGAATCAAAAGAAGTCCGCTGACCGTCAGTCGGGATCTCTCGGTCCCGCAGCGATACCTCAACCGGAACTAAGTCTCCAGCACTCAGGCCCAGGGAGGATCTCAGGGTCGAGAGAGTGAGCTCCACCCCAACCCATGATTCACCTGACGACTGGCTTACCCTTGCTCGTTGATGCCAAGTCACCTTGGCAGAACCCTCATCTTCAGAACTCTCATTTTCAGAACTCTCAATGAGTCGTGCTTCATGAACCGGTTGCCAACTTGCGGAAGCAACATCGTACGACAGCTCGAGTTCAAGGGAGGAATCTTGCGGAACCGAGACGGTCACCGTCGCATTCCACAGCCTTTTTCCAGCATTGCGGCGATATTTTTCCAAATCAGATAGAACATCATCTCGCTGTCGAAGTAACTGTGATTGTTGTTGATCGAAACGGTCTGCTGCCGCCGCAGCGGCAATCTCCCCTTCCAGCAACCACTGTTGAATCGGTTCGACTTCTTCGATCTTCCATTTTGGTTGCTGCGCTTCCGAACCCACTCCTGAGACCACACTGCGTAAAATTTCTGAGTATCGTTCGAGGATCGTGGAAAAAAGCTGATTGCGATCGATCTGACTCGAAACGGCCAACAGTTGATCCTCGATCTGATTCAATTTCTCTCTCAGTGCTGAAGCAGGATATTCCAATCCTTGTTCGGGGTACTCTGCCTCAAGTAGAACTCCCAGGATCAAAACATTCTCTGAGGCTTCACCGACCACTTTCGCCATCAAACTGCTGGGGTTCAGTTCCCCAGGAAGCTGCCTGAAGACGACTCGGTGTGTCCCTTCTTCAACTGTGAGAGAGGCACTTCGAGTTACCCGTGCACGATCTTCAAAAACTGTCACGGCCACCGGGGTCTTCTTCGTTGCTTCGATGAGATCTTGCTCTGTGTGAGCTAGGCACGGCTCAACCTCCAGAGCACTCGCCCAAACAAAGAAGCAAAGTGTCCAAATTGGAATGGGAGAACTCAGGGTCAGTATGGATTTGAATTGAATCACTTCTCCCCCTTTCTCTCAGGTGCTTCCCTGCGCTGTAAGATCTTGTCCTTGGGGATCTGCATCGTCCAAACCAGGCGCAACTCCTTTGACTGGCCAGGATCCACACTAATTCTCCAGCGTAAAATGCCATCTGCTGGATCCAACTCTTCAGGGTCCGGGTCGGTCAATCCACGATCCACCCTAATCGAAACCGATTCATCAGCACTAATTGGGATTCTCTCAAGAACTTCGAAACTCTCAGCAGTCGTTCCGAAATTTTCAAATCGTAAACGGGTATCGGTTCGGTACTGTAGGGATCGACTCAGTAAGCCCCGCGCCTCTTCCGAATCCTCAGTCGTTCGAGTTACGACGACCTGATCCAAGATTCCCAAGTCGATAGTGAGATCTTCCCCAGGCGCAACGGTTCTATCTATCAGAGCCAATCCCAGGTAATCCCCATCAGAAAAAACTGCTACTGGCCCAGCGAGTAAAGGGTCATCTCCTTCGAGAGGCATCTTTATGCGACGGAAGATGGCTTCTTCCAATTCTGGAAGGCAGCGATGATCGGAGTTGTAGGGTGATCGATTCAGCGCGTAGAGCAGCCGCGCAGATCCTCCTGAGGGAACCGCTTCGGCGTGAATCGCTTCAAAGACACTGAGAAATCCACGATCTTCGATGGGGGCTATCCGCTTGTCTTCGTAGGCAAAATACAATCCCGTAGAATCACCGGCGGCGATCCCCTCCCAGACCTTTGGTTGAATTCTATTGCGACCCCTACTTAAAACCTCCCGAGGATTCTCTGCCTTGGCAGGAAGTCCGCGATCAAAATCGCTCTTTGCCTTTCTTTGGAGAGCAACACGGGGGCTCATCACTGGTTCTGGGGGAAGGTATCGTGGCCTTTCAATTTTTAGAGCAGCAAGGGTTCCCGGCTCCGCACCCGATTCCGGTAAACTGGTCGAAAAAGAGATCGGAACCGCAGGCCAATCCTCCCCGGTCCATTGACGGACATCGGCATACGATCTCAAATCGAGATTCTTATTCCCTGATTCAACTTCAACTTCGTATGCGGGAGACCAAGTCGCTCCAGGAACTTGGTACAGAATCCGAAACACTCCTCCAACTCCCAGTTGATCGAACACTTTCACTTCGATGGTGGCGATACTCCGCTCACTACCAGCGGTGGCCTCAGCCAATTCACGAGTCAGTTGATCGAGAAGTTCCCTTGCCGATCGTAGCTGGGGAACCAGTTCCAATCGCTGACTACTGGCAACATCGATTCCTTTCATGATCAGGTCGACCATCCCTTGCCACGCCTGCAGAGTCAGTGCTCGATTCGTTTCAGGTCCAGGTTTCCCTGGCACCAGCCCTTCGTACCTTTGTTGGAGTGCTTGCAGGGTGACATCTTTGCGAACCAATGCTTGAAGTGCTTGTTGCGCCTCTTCGACACGTTTTCGCAAGTCGGCGACCCGCTTCGGTTCTACAGGATCACCACTGGAACGTTTGACCTGAACCGAAAGAACTTCGATATCAGAAGTGGTAGCCACCTTGATGGATCGATCCCGAACAGCGGTCGGTAATGGCCCCAGCAGCAGTCTTCTCGGCCCTTTCTCCCCCTGTGGTAATGCCACCGTGCGCTCAACATTGGCAACACCGGGAAAAACCGTCACTGAAGTGATCGCCCCGAGGTCCATCTTTTGCTGCGAATCTGCGAATAACGGAGTCTGGTCACAACTCAAAATTGCAACCAACCCAACTGCGATAAACCAGCGGTGACTCGCTGGAAATTTATGCGTGGATAACATCGTACTCCTGTCTCACGAATTACTGACGCTCTTCAAGAACTTGAAGCCTGTCTTCGAGGTTGGCAATTTTTTGCTCCAATTGCTCAAGCCTTGCTTCTGTATTTCTGTTCATCTGAACCGGAGAGCTTGGCTTCACCACTGCTGCAACATTCTCTTGTTCAGGAACGACTTCCAACTCTAGATTTCCAGCTTCCTGAAGTAGATGGCCCCACCGAACCCCTCTTTGGATTCCGGGTGGTGTCAATCGTCGGGCTAGTGGTGGATTCCTTTGCGCCATTCCATCCAGGACTTCCTTGAGTGCATTCATGTCGGGAATCGCCTTCATTCGCGAAGCGCGAGAACGCAACTCTCCGAGAGTTTGCGCACCTCGTAAGAGGAACTCGGCTAGCACCGCCATCGACTGACCATCCATTTCGAGCATCGAAGTCAGTTCTTGTCGATATTTCCCCGTCCTCGATCCCGATGCGAAAACTTGAGTTGCCAATCCCCTATTTGCAAGGGTCGTCAATACTCCCTCGACTTCATCCTCCATCATCGAGAGCAATGGATCTCGATTTGATTTTTGATTACAGGCGGTCACGACCTGATTCAATGTCAGCGGATAGTACTGGGGAGTCGCCAGTGATTTTTCGATCAGTACGCCGAGCACTCGTTGCTCAGATTCGTTCAGTAGTGGAAGTTCAGACATTTGCAGTTCCCGTTTCCCCCTTGTTTGACACCCGTGCCGATCTGCCCCGATACGAAGATCCCTTTCTCCGTCACCAGAAAGCCGATACGCAAGGCTCACATCCTAACGTAAGTAGGAGTTGCCACTAGCAGCCTCTCAGGGATCGATGGAGCTCCCGTCTCGGGGTACTCTGTTTCACTCCAAGCTTCCGTCCAGCAGAACCTTGGTTCCATTCACGGGCTCGTTCATCGTGCCCACGTAAAGGCAAAGGGAGAGACGATTGACCCGTAAAAGACGCATCGACCAACATCGGGCAGATGCGGATTCCAGAGCCCAGCGCCCGCGACCGGACTTGGTACTCATCCTGGACAACATTCGCAGCTTGACTAATGTCGGCGCCATCTTCAGGGCGGCGGATGGATTTGGAGTCAAAGAGATCTACCTGTGCGGCATCACACCCACTCCACCTCGACCTGAAATTGCAAAAATTTCACTCGGGGCTGAGGACACCATCACTTGGCATCACATGGAAGACCCCGCTGTCGCCGTTCGCAAATTGCAAAATGAAGGCTACTGCGTCATCGCTCTCGAACAGACGAAAGATTCTGTCAGCGCTTACGAGCGGGAGTACCCTCACCCCCTCGCCATCGTTTTAGGTCATGAAGTTGTCGGGGTCGATGAGCAGGTTCTCTTTCTCAGTGACGGTAGTGTGGAGATCCCAATGTTCGGATCGAAACACTCTCACAACGTCGCAACCTCTTGTGGCATCATCCTTTCAGAAGTGCGCAGAAGTTGGCTCGCCTATGGAGACTCGCCTCCTTGGCTGCAAGGATCAGGTTCGAAAGGAGGACAAGCATGACCCATTGGATCGCCGGACTCGACGAAGCAGGATACGGCCCTTGGCTTGGCCCAATGGTCATCGGGTTCGTTTCCCTCAAGGCAGAAAAAGGAACCCCTGCGTCTGCTCCATGGGATCACGTCGCCAATCTGGGTCGTGCTGGACGCAGAGAAAAAGGGATCATCTCCGTCGCTGATTCAAAGAAGTTACACCGGCCCGGGAAGGGCGATTTGACCCGTCTCGAGGAAGCGGTCTTGGCTTTTACGACCCTGGATCGGGGTGAAATGCCGGAGACGTTTCGGGATTTGGTTCAGCACCTGACCGCTGGCCGCTCCGAGTACCTTGATATCTACCCATGGTACCGGGACCAGGATCTCCCTTTACCCTTCTCAGCCGAGCCCATCGACTTGGCGGGCAAATGTCGGAAACTGGAACGTGGCCTCGAATCTGCCAGACTGGAACTAGGCGAGATTCGAGCGATTCCGCTTGAGGTTCAAGAGTTCAATTCAGAGGTGGATTCCCGGGGCAGCAAGGGAGCGGTCGATGCCTGGGCGATGGGCCGTTTTCTCCACTGGTTGTGGATGATCGAAGATCGACAAAGTATCGAAGTTTGGACCGATCGCCTCGGGGGGCGCGAAAGGTATGGCCCCTTTCTTTATCCGCTGTTCCCCGGCTGCCAGTTCAAAATTCTCGAACAAAACAAGGATGCCCAATCCTACCAAGCGAGCAATGCCGCTGGAAAAACCCTCGAAGTTCACTTCCGTAAAGAGTGTGAAGATCACAGCTTCTGCACAGCACTGGCATCGATGACCGCCAAGTACCTGCGAGAACTGCACATGGTTCTGCTCAATCGCTGGTGGTCAAAACACCTTCCCGATTTGAAGCCAACCGCCGGTTACCCCCAGGATGCCCGCCGCTTTATCTCGGAAGTCGAACCGATTCGGGACCATCTGGGAATCGACCGTAAAATCCTGGTTCGCAGCCGCTGACCCGCCGTAATTCGGCTCCTAGTCACCCTCAGAGCCGAAAGTTGATCCTAAAGGGCCTCTCGGCTACTTTCAGTGGTTGATCATTTCCCAAAAAGGAGCATCCAGTGGCTGAAAAATCACTCTCCTCTGACCTCGATATTGCCCGCTCGGTCCCGCTGAAGGACATCCGGGAAATCGCTGCACAGTACGGTATCGAAGAGTCGGAACTGACACCCCACGGCCGTTTCATGGCCAAAGTCCCGCTGTCGATCCTCGATCGTCTCGGAGATCGTCCCGATGGAAAATACATCGACGTGACCGCCATCAATCCGACTCCACTCGGAGAAGGTAAGACTGTCACCACGATCGGACTCGGCCTCGGTTTGAATCACATCGGCAAGCGAGCAGTATCGACGATTCGCCAACCCTCAATGGGTCCGGTCTTTGGCATCAAAGGAGGAGCAGCTGGAGGTGGCCAAAGTCAGGTCATCCCGATGGAAGACTTCAACCTGCACCTCACCGGTGACACTCATGCGGTCGGCTTGGCAAACAACTTGCTCGCTGCTTGGGTCGATACCTCTATCCTGATGGGGAATCCGTGTGATATCGATCCTGCCACTGTGACTTGGAGACGTTGCCTGGACGTTAACGATCGCACACTACGTCAAGTGATCACCGGGCTTGGCGGATCAAAAAATGGAGTTCCTCGCGAAACAGGCTTTGACATCACCAGTGCCAGTGAAGTGATGGCGATCCTCGGTCTCTCGCAAGATGCCGCCGACCTGAGAAAACGCCTCGGCAGTATCATCGTCGCCAACAATAGTTCGGGAGATCCCGTTACTGCTGAAGACCTGGGAGCCGCTGGAGCGATGGCAGTCGTCCTTAAAGACGCGATCCACCCCACATTCATGCAGACCTTGGAAGGAACCGGCTGCTTCGTGCACACCGGCCCCTTCGCCAATATCGCCCACGGGAATTCCTCCATCGTCGCCGACCGCGTCGCTCTCAAGCTTTGTGACTACGTCGTCACAGAGAGTGGTTTCGGAGCCGACATGGGTGCCGAGAAGTTCTTCAACATCAAATGTCGCGTCAGTGGACTGAAGCCAGATGCCGCGGTTGTAGTGGCAACGATCCGTGCTTTGAAAGTCCACAGCGGTCGCTTCAAGGTGATCCCCGGCAAGCCCCTCCCTGAAGAGATGCTGAAAGAAGATATCTCTGCTGTCGAAGACGGCATCGGAAACCTCCGTAGACACATCGAGAACGTCGGAAAATTCGGCGTTCCCGTCGTCGTTGCCCTCAACAGATTCCCCACCGATTCGGATGCCGAGGTAGCAGCAGTCATCGAATTGGCGAAACAATGTGGAGCCTTCGATGCCGTGGTGTCCGATGTTCATGCACGCGGTGGTGAGGGAGGTGCAGCCCTCGCTGAAGCAGTGGTCCGTGCCTGTGAAGAAGTTCCGGCGAATTTCACCACGCTTTACCCCGATGACATGCCGGTCAAAGAGAAGATCCAAACAGTTTGCAAAGAGATTTACCGTGCGGATGGAGTCGATTTCAAACCCGCCGCACGCAAAGCTATCAAAAGGTATGAGAAGTTGGGCTTCGGTCACTTGCCAGTGTGCATGGCGAAAACCCAATACTCCTTCAGTGACGATCCGAAGAAGATTGGCGCACCGGATAACTTCCGCATGACCGTCAGAGACGTGCGACTCTCTGCCGGTGCCGGTTTCCTCTACGCACTGACTGGGGACATCATGACGATGCCAGGACTCGGCTCGAAGCCAGCCTTGCTCAGTATCGACCTCGATGATCAGGGTCTTCCACAAGGGCTCTTCTAGAGTAAAGGGATCACTTCAATGAACCGTGCGATCTGTGTGTTTCTATCGATGGTGATCTGGGCACAAGCAGGTGCCACCTTCGCTGCTGAAAAGCCCCATGCAGGTCCTGTGACGATTCAGAAAATCAATAAGGCCACTGACGGTAAACAACTCATCGAAGTAAAGGGTAAAAAGGGCAACCTGAAGGTCACCCTCAGCGACTCCACCGTCATCGAATGGCATGAAATCATCTCACTGAAAGATGTGGAGCCTGGTTCAACGATCCACGTACTCGCAAAAAAACAGGCAGAACAGCACGGTTCCGGAGGCGCCAGATACCCACCGATGTTGGTACAAATCAATGCCATCGTTACTGGATCACTGAAGCCGCCTTTAGTCCCTGAAAAATTGATGGAACAGGGCTTGGTTTGGGTCAGTGGAACTGTACGTGAAGAAGAAAACGGCCGTGAACGAGTGGTCGACGGTTACCGATTAGGAACTTCCCTTGGAACCGAAGTCTTGCGGATTCAGCGTGTAAAAAGTTCAAAGCTTAAAAAGCGCATGAAGGTATTCATCAGTGGCTATCTCGATGAATCAGATCGAAAAAACAAGACGCTCGATGCGGTTGAATTAATCTCCATGGCTCAAAAATGGAAAAAATACTCCGCTACCCATGATTTCGCAAAACGGCTCCCAAAGCCTCGTAAGAAAAAACCTGACGAGCCCAAGGAAGATGACGATCTCCCCTTCTAGATTCAGTCTGAAAAGCAATATCGCGGAAAGAAAAAAGCTCTGAGCCTCAATAGATCAGGCGTCGCTTTTTCGAAACATTCCGCTGATTTTTTGAAATGCATTTTCTATGGGTCTCAACAGCGGCGGTGTGTAGGACTGCTTTTCGCCAATAACTACCCAATCGGGCAAATAGAGGTCTTGCATATTTCTTCTAGCTTTTTTGCCGGCAAACCAAGCGCGTGGAGCAATGGTTTTCTTGCTATTCGCCAACCAGGAACCCCACCATGAAAACGATGAGTTTGCGATGATGTGATACGAGCACATCGATTGCAGACATAGATCAACACCGGTCCCATTCCCTTCAGAAAAATGGAACCTGTCACCTTGAAAATGTTCCTGTTCTTTACACCAATCAATCCCGTCGGAAAAAATTAAAACCGGGAGATCCTCAGGAAGCTCGGTTAATCCTTCCACATAATACTCCTTCGTCTGAGAAGGATAATGCTTCGACAAGTTCAGATAATCGCCTCTTCGAACATGCACGGAGATCGCTTCTTGTTTATCGAATCGTGCTTCAAATTGACTTGCTGATTCGGCTTTGATTTCTTCGACAAAACCAAATGCCTCGCGAATCTCTATTTCGATATGTTTGAAATATTTTTCAGTTTGAAAAAAGCCAAAAAGGCTAATGTCGTCAGGACAACTTTCCCAAAGACTTCGATCCAGCCCGAAACTATTCTCTTCAACCTTGTCAAAGTTGGTCAACAATCGGGGTGCTTCCGGAATATCGAAACACTCGAATAATGTGACGTCTGAGTTCAGGACATTTTCGTCCTTAGTGGCGACGACATCTCGGGGGGGCAGGCAATATTCATATCCATGTCGATGAGCGAGTCCTCGAAGCGCGGCATACTGAAACATCTGGTTGCCAAGCCGACCGTGATTTCCCAGATCATCATTCGCAAGCATTTGCCTTGTACCATTCGTACGTCGATTCGATCCCGGATCTCAAATCAATCTGTGGTGACCAACCAAGAGATTTAATCTTATCTACACTAAGGACCTTTCTTGGGGTCCCATTTGGCTTGGAGGTATCCCACTTGATTTCACCAGAAAAGCCGACCACCTCTGCGATCAGCGCTGCCAATTCTGAAATTTGGATATCTTCACCAGTTCCGACATTGATGGGATCTGGATCATCGTAACTGCGCATACACGCCAGGCACGCCTCGGCCAGATCATCTACATGTAGAAACTCTCGCCTTGGGCTTCCATCTCCCCACAGTGTTACGGAAGATTCTGCAGCTCCATCTTCCTCACTCATTCCATGATTCTTTCCCGCCTCGAGCTTACGAATCAGGGCGGGCAAGACATGCGATGTTTCAAGGTCAAAATTGTCATTGGGTCCGTACAAGTTTGTCGGCATCACCGATATCGCATTCAGTCCATACTCTGTGCGATAGGCTTGGCACATTTTTATTCCGGCGATCTTGGCAACGGCGTAAGCATCATTTGTCGGCTCAAGGGAGCCCGTCATCAGGTACTCTTCCCGAATCGGTTGCTCGCATAATTTTGGATAAATACAGGAAGAGCCAAGAAATACTAATTTTTTAACGCCTGACTTATGAGCGGCGTGGATGACATTCGATTGAATCATCAAATTGTCATAGATGAACTGCCCAGGGTATGTGTTGTTTGCGCCGATACCGCCAACTTTTGCTGCCGCAAGGAATACGTACTCTGGTTGATTGACGTGAAAAAATCTCTCCACATCATCCTGCCTGCGTAAATCCCACTCTCTGGATGATGAAGTTATCAACCCAGAATAGTCATGACGCTGAAGCATTCGAATAATTGCAGAGCCCACCAATCCTGTATGGCCAGCCACATAGATTCGGCTATCACTTTTCATGGGCACACATGTCCTCAACCAAAGACTTGAATGAAATCTTGGGCTCCCAACCCAGCTTTTCTTTTGCTTTTGTTGCGTCACCAAGGAGCGAATCAACTTCTGTCGGTCTGAAATATCTCGGATTCACCTTAATGACCTCTTTTTGGGATTTCAGATCAAATCCAACCTCTTCCAGCCCTTCACCCCTCCACTCAATATTCATGCCAAAATAAGGAGCGGCTTCATTGACAAAGTCACGGACGGAATATTGCTCTCCTGTTGCGATCACAAAATCATCCGGTTCATCTTGTTGAAGCATCATCCACATCGCCTCGACGTAATCTTTTGCATGCCCCCAGTCCCTCTTTGCGCTGAGGTTACCCAGGTACAGGCAGTCTTCACTCCCAGTGGAGATCTGAGCCAAGCCCCTGGCAATTTTTCGCGTAACAAAAGTCTCGCCACGCCTGGGAGATTCATGATTAAAGAGGATTCCGCTACAAGCGTACATTCCGTACGCCTCTCGATAGTTCTTCACTATCCAATACCCATACATCTTGGCAACGCCATATGGAGAACGGGGGTAAAAGGGGGTCGTTTCTTTTTGTGGGACTTCCTGAACCAGCCCATACAATTCACTGGTCGAAGCTTGATAGATTCGAACTTTATCTTCAATTCCCAGAAGACGAACTGCTTCGAGAATTCGAAGAGTACCAATCGCATCCGTCTGCCCAGTGTACTCAGGCATCTCAAATGAGACTTTTACATGGCTCTGTGCACCCAAATTGTAGATTTCATCAGGTTGTACCTGCTGGATAACCCGAACCAGATTGGTTGAATCCGTTAAATCGCCGTAGTGGAGCTGTAACTGCTCATAGATGTGATCGATCCTGTGAGTATTTATCAAAGATGATCGCCGAACGATTCCGTGTACTTTGTACCCTTTTTCAAGAAGTAGCTCTGCAAGGTATGAGCCATCTTGACCAGTGATGCCTGTGATTAATGCGACTTTCATCGATAGGAATCTTTTCTGGACGGTTTCAGATTTGATGAACCGCTGAAAATCTGAGCTACTAAAGGAGTAGCTCAATCGGCTCGCGGTTCATTACAAGTCCTTGCTGGAATTGAGTCAAGTTTTACCAAGATTCATGGCTCAATAACCGATGAATCATTCAGAGCCAAAAAACCGAAACAGGGTGCCCTGCTGCAATTTCTTGGATAACTGACTAAACCAATCGTCTGCTGGGTTCTCTTCAGAGCTGGCAGATACTTTTTCTAAAGAGTTCTCCTCGCGAAAAACGAGTATGCCCCCACAGTCGATATGAATGTAATCCCGTCTTCCTTTTGCAATCGAATTCTTCATTCTCGTGCTCACTTCGATATCCGTACCGCACTGCTCACACTGAATCATATGTCGGTGATGACGACCGCGTGCTCGCATCTGGTGGGTTCTTTTTCCGTTACCACCTAACTCGATAAAGATATCGCGCCATTCCTTGCCATGGGATTGCACCTTAGGTCCGGCGATGATGTGCGCCAATTCGTGAAGGACGGTGTTTCGATACTCTTCTCGATTCTCTTTGAGACTGAAGATCGGAATGCTCAGCCCAATTTGCTTCCTTTTGGGACATGCATTTCCCGCACTACTGGTCAGTCTCCCACTGAGACGAATCGTCGTCCCCTCCAATGATTCGCGATAGTGAGGAAATCTCTCACGAACCTGCTGCAGAATTTGCTCAGCTTCATGCTGCAACTCATTAACCAAGGGATTAGTTGATGCTGATTTACTTTCAGCCACGGTCCCCGTTATCCCTTTTGACAGATTCATGGCTGAGTTCATCCACTGCTGAATACAGTGCTTGTGTCCCCAATTTTTCTCCCCCAGAAGAAACCACCTTCTCATACAACTTACGTGCCAATGTCAATCCAGGAAGATCGATTCCCATCTGCTCGCACTCATCGAGAGCGATATCCATATCCTTGACAAAATGCTCCACAAAAAAGCCCGGATCAAAATCACCCTTGAGAACCCTTGGTGCAAGATTCGACAACGACCAAGACCCGGCGGCACCACCGGAAACACTTTGTAATACCGTTAGTGGATCAAGGCCTGCTTTTCTTGCGTACACCAATCCTTCGCACATTCCGATCATGGTGCTGGCGATGATCGTTTGATTCACCATCTTCGTGTGTTGCCCAGATCCTGCGCTACCCTGGAATTGGATTTGGCTGCCGAGAACCTCGAAGACGGGTGCAACCTCACGAAACACATCTTCGTCGCCTCCAACCATGATGCTGAGAGTGCCGTTCTTCGCTCCCACATCACCTCCCGATACGGGCGCATCGAGGAAAGAGATTCCCGAATCTTTCCCCTTTTCATAAAGAGCTCTCGCCAAAGCAGGCTGACTCGTCGTCATATCGATGGCGATACGGCACTTTCTTTGATCTTCAACAGCACTGAATAATCCTAGCTCGCCCAAATAGATCTCTTCGACATCAGTGGGATAGCCGACGATGGAGATAACGATGTCATGATGTTGCGCCAAGCTCATTGGGCTGTCGTACCATGTCGCTCCCGCAGAAAGCAGTGCTTCAGCCTTGCCCTGGCTTCTCGTAAAGACTCCAACTTGGAATCCTGCCTCCACCAGATGGCCCGCCATCGAGCTCCCCATGACGCCAGTACCGATCCAACCCACTGCAGGTTTCATTTCGCTCCTCTTCTGCTGAATCCAAAGGATGCAGCCCAAAATTTTCCTGAAAAGAAGTCTACACGCCGATTGGGCTTTACACAGGCCCTAGCCTGACCTCGACAAAATTGAAGATCTATGGCATCATCGGTGCTTGGGTCGATTGTTAGGGAAATCGCTAAGCCTCTTGCTTGAATCAACCGGAAGGCCTTCCATGCTTGCCGCAAAAGTGAAATTTTTGGGCGAATATCTCGCCAATCCGAAATTGATCGGTGCAGTAGCACCGAGCGGTTCGGCACTCGCTGCACGGATGCTCGATGGAATATCGTTAACCCAAGCAAAAACAGTCGTCGAATTGGGCCCCGGAACCGGAGTCTTTACCCGGGAAATCATAAAGCGGATTCCAGACCCATGTCGCTTCCTTGCCATCGAAAAGAACCCCCTTTTCGCCCAAGAATTGCAAAAGAGTAATGACCTCAGTCCTCTAACCGAAATTGTCGAAGGGGACGCAGGTGATCTCGGAAACTTACTCAAGGAAAGAAACCTTGGCGAAGTGGATGTGGTCATCTCTGGATTGCCATGGGCCGCTTTTCCAGGCCCTCTTCAGGAGCAGGTTCTGCAACAGGTCTCTGACTGGCTCTCCCCCAAGGGATACTTCGTCACCTTTGCTTATGGTGGTATCCACCTGCTACCAAAAGCGCGTGCATTTCGCAAAGAACTGGAAAATCACTTTTCAAAGATCAGTAAAACGAAAACTGTCTGGAGAAACTTACCGCCTGCCTTCGCCTATCAATGTCGAAAGTAGGAGGTTTACACCATGGGCTCTCATGAGTGGTTGAGTATTGCCACGATCGTGGCCATATCTCTTGTCGTCGCAGTAGTAGTCATCCTTAAAGCGATAGCACGGCAAACTAAAGAAAAGAACGACAGTCGCCTTGAGGCTTTTCGCAATTTAAATCTCAAGTTTAAGACTAAAATTGACGCAGAGACTTCCAAGAACCTGGACTCAGTTCTTAAAATTCAAAAGCTACATACACAAAAAAAGACATCTCTGGCGAGAGGGTACTTTCGTGATCACTACGTCTACCTTCTGAACCTCGAATCAATTGTCTCTACCGGACAATCAACTGTGACCATTCGACAATCGGTGTGCTTAATTCCTCTCAAAACATCGGTTCCAGAAATGACCATCACACCAAAAAACATACTTCACAGCATCGGCAAGATGCTTGGAGCCAAGCAACTCACCTTTCCCACCCATCCAGACTTTTCTAAAAAGTTCACAGTTAGCGGTAAAAAAGAAGATGCGATCAAGGATTTCATGACACCAGAAGTCCTCGAGTTTCTCGAAAAACGCCCTCAGATCTATTGGGCGATTTCAAAGAATACACTGATGTACTATCAACCATCTAAAGAGTGGTTTTCACTCCATGAGATCGACAGATTCCTGAAATATGGAGTCCGCTTGATTGATCGGCTGACACCTTCATAAATTTCAATCGCCGCTGAGTTTTTGATAACGCTGGTCGAGATCTTTCATCGTCAATCGACGACAAGCAATCCACGGCGATTCATTTTGGCTCCAATGCCCGTATGTGATGGTGATGATCGTTCCATCTCTCTGCTGCATTACAGCGGGATAGGCGCAATCTCCACGTACATGGTTGTCCATAATTCGCACCCGATACTGCCCCTCTTTCCCTTCGACGATGTCTGCCCAGGTTCCGACCCAAGCCACCCAATCACCCTTCGTTGGACTTTCCAAAGTGGTGTCTCGAAATGAGATAAAGAGGCGCCCATCGTTGGTATGAATCGCAGTGTGACGGTCTCCTGTCAGAGCCGCTGGTAACTGCCGTGGCTTCGACCACGTCTTTCCTTCATTCTCGCTGAAGATCACGTAGGAGTTTTTACGACGACTGTTCTCCCTGAGTAGCAAAGCGATGGTCCCACCGTCCGGCGAGCGCACAAACCCGGGCTCACAAAGGTGAACTTCAGGGAGATGGGCGATAGCTACCGGATTCGACCACGTCAGTCCGCCATCGAGGGAGTGGGTTTGGAAGACATCGAAGCGCGAAGGCCCGCGCTCCTTCATTAAAAAGCGACCGTCATCGTGAAACCATGCTGCATGGGTTCCATCCGCCAACTCAGCGACAGAACCCATGACTACGATTCCGCCCCAATCTCCCACCGGCTTCAGGGGAGACCAACTACTGCCGTCATCGTCACTGACCGCTAATCGTGCCGGATGCAAACCTGACCACATGATTAACCGCTTGTGACCATCCGCATCGACCATTCGGTGAATCGTCGGCACTTCCTTCGAAGTTTTCCAATTCTCCGGGGTCGGCAGTCGCTCACTCCAGGTCTTGCCGCCGTCTAAGCTCTTGCGATAGACAACTGCGCCTCCCCCGTGCCCCTTTGGATATACACAGAGAATCGTTTGATCATCTTCCAACAGCACTGCCGTGGGGTGACCCAAGTACTGCCCTGCCTCACGATCGACAGTGATGACTCCTGGCTCTTCAGCGAGATCGACCACCGGAATCGTGTATCCCCTGGGGAGGTCTTTTTGCGCTTCACCCTGAATTCCGGCGCTTGCGATAAAGAGACTGATTCCCATGAACAGAGATTGAAGCATGCTTGAGGCCTTCCTCGACTGGATCTATTTGGAAGATCCTGACGATCTCCAGATTCCATATCCTGCGGCGATGATCAAACCGATGACAATGGCGGTCCTGCCAGCAGCGGTAGTTCCCGCACCACTGGAAGCCAAACCTAAACCATGACTCAGAGCTCCGCCGAAGAGGATTCCCATCACCGCCATGGCAGCATCGCCATTCCCTTCGCCAGTCATCACCAGCTGCCTCACTGGGCAGCCCCCCGCCAAGCAACCACATAATCCGACCAATGCCAAGGCGAGAGCGGACCACAGAATCTCACCGTGTGCTGCCGGCTGACCTTCAAATGAGAAGCTCCCTTTGCCAGTCGAAAAGACGACCGCTGCATAACCGATCATCATCGCCAAGGTTGCCCACAACATTCTGCGATCCTTTTGGAATACCTGACGCGCTGCCGTCACCGCACAGAAGCGAGTCGCTGACAGCAGGGCACCTCCAACGAGCGCAAGACCGAGTGAAATCTTCCAATCAGCGTGAGCAGGTGCTCCGTCTTCACCCAGTCCTGGCCCCGACAACAATCCCATCGACCAGAGGATTCCTGCTCCCAAAAGAAGCAGAGGTCCAAGCAATCCGACAGGGGCCGGCGAAACTTCTGTTTTGCCGACGTTGTAACCGCGCTTCTCCAACCACAAACCAAAACCAACACCGATCACGAATCCAGGCACGGCAGCCCATGCCGAAAGATCTCCCCCGGCGATTCTTTGAATCATGCGGAAGGGGCAACCGAGGAAGACCAAACTGGAAATCCCCATCCATACCCCAAAGAAGAAACGGGTCGCCGCATGGGAACCGGATCGTGCCTCCCATTTCCCGCGCGCCAACATCCAAGCCATCGCGCCGAAGACCACACCGAGGATTTCAGGTCTCAGATATCTCAGACCTGCTGGTTCACTGAAGAGATTCAGTGCCCCACTAGAGTCGCGAAGAAAACACGCCCCACAGATTCCCATGTTCCCCGGATTACCACTGGCGACCAAAATCCCACAGAAAGCGCCCACCAAAAGCATCGAGACCAAGCCACGGATGAATCCACTGCGGTCATACTCTCCTCTAAGCATCAATTTCTCCATCTGCCCCACTGGGGCCGTCAATTGACAAAGACGACTTCGAACGCCAAAAAGGTCGAAAACCCTTGATCTTCACTCGGAATATCTGCCCAGAACATCCTCGGCGCCAACTCGATGTAGAGCCATTCATAGAGGACTTTTCGGCGCCAAGCCACTTCGAGGGAGGAACCATCCAGTTCTGCTCCTGAGCCCAAAAAGCCAAACTCAGAAGCGGTGATCCGAATCGTCGAATCCTCATTCAGGGGTATGTAGTGATCGATAGCAAAGATCGATTCCGGCGAGTCATCTGCGAATTGAACCCCTTCCAAGGTGAATCGTAACAACCGCTCGGAAATCAATCGCTCCCAACGCAGTTGGGTTCTGACACCGGCACCCAACTCTTCCCTGTATTCCAAACTCTGAATGACTCGCATATTCCATTTCTCAAACGCTTGCCAGTCGTACTGCCAGCGCAATCGCACACGAGTTTTTGGATCGGAGGAGATCTTCACTCCCCCGTCGAAGGTCCAGCGACCGGGAAAATTTCGAAAGAGGGAAAAGCGTATCCCTGAAACATTGTCATCGGCGAGGGGATTGTCTGGAGAAGCCTCACTCGATTCATCGCCGAGAACCTGACCAAAATCGGTAAGAAAATCTTCCCTGAGTGATTCGACGAAGATCCCGAATCGGTGTTCGGTCCTTGGGAGTATCGCATTGGCTCGAATCTTGAATTTGACGTCAGGCTTGCCACCTTCTTGAAGGTTAAACTTCGTCCTTACGCGCAGCTTTGTCTCTACCGGTTCATCTTCCATTCGCCGATCGCCGAAGAAATCATCGACACGCTCACTGAGTTGAAAGATTCTCTCGCCAACACGGCCATGAAAATCATTGACCGCTTCAACGCGCCTTTCAAAGGGTGATTCAGGATCCTCCGGCTCTTGGGCCGAGGAACTTTGTGGTGTCAACAAAAGGGCCCCTGCGATCAGCAGGGTGAGCTGCTGATAGAATCGCCGTTGTCGATAGAGGTGAGTAAATATCTGAATCACGCCGGGAGGATAACCCACCCCTGACGCGGAGGAACCCTCGAACTTCAAAGCTGAGTTATCGTCCTGAAATCCCTCAGTCGTCCAGGTGACCGACGTCGCTGTTCCCCATCTCGACTCCACCCGCCGGGAAGTACTCTTTCCAACGCTGATCGACGGTGGCCGCAGTCTCCTCATCACAGAAGAGCTCATCGGGATACCCCGGCTTCATCCTTGAATCGATTGCCACCGGCCCACTGTAGGAGATGTGGTTACGACGGATCTCCCCTGCCCGGGCATGAATATCTGCCGCTGGCTCAAAGCGAGTAAAGGTAGACCACAGGAAGCGAGCTTCTGTCGCCGTCGCGGTTTTTGCATCGTCGACGAGAATCACCAGCGGCCAGTCGTCGAAGGCACTCGACTCGACCAGTCGCTGGGCAGCGCCCGGCTCCTTCTCATACGCGGGGCCATCGACGACGAGACAACCACGACAGAAAACCTCGGCATTGTTAAAGCCTGAGGGAAGCTCTCCAGTGAAATCTCCGGGGAGATCGCGAATCGGATCTCCCAATCCCATGAGGAACCCCTTTGAACCTTCGTTCACCTTGGGGCCAGCATAATCGAGAGTATCCATACTCGTGCATCCGATGACGTGGAGGTCGGTCGCAAAATCCGTGCGTGCGAGGACATATTCCAGAGTTCCGGTGAAATCCTTCAGATCCACATCGCCGTCCGTCATCAGTAAGAACTTCGTCAACGACAGTTGGCCCTCTCCGAGAATCCGAAATGCAGAAACCATCGCCTCACGGGGATAACGATCTTTGACCACCGCTCCAGCGAGCGAGTGGTAACCGGTCTCTCCGTAGGACCAAAGATCCCGGACCGTTGGCATCACCAAGGGGAATAACGGTGACAGTAATTCTTGCAGAAAATCGCCGAGGAAAAAGTCCTCCTGCCGTGGCTTGCCTACCACCGTCGCCGGGTAAATGGCATCCCTACGGTGGGCGATTTCGCGAATTTTCATCACAGGGTAATCATGCTTTAGAGAATAGTAGCCGTAGTGATCGCCGAACGGCCCCTCGGGCCAGCGCTCCTTTGGCAAAGCGTAACCGTGTATCGCGAACTCACACTCAGCCACAAAGGGGTGTTGAAGATCTCCCGCTTGGGCCAGTTTCAAAGGCGCATCTTGCAACAAAGATGCGAGTAGTAACTCAGGAACATTCTCCGGCAACGGAGCGATGGCGCTGGCGATCAACGCCGGAGGCCCGCCTAAGAAACAGGTCACCGGAAACGGCTTCTCCAGTCGCTCTGCTTCCATCAGGTGGTAACCACAGCCTTTGTGAATCTGAAAGTGTAAGCCGAGATGCTGCGAATCGTGGGCTTGCATGCGATACATTCCGAGATTGTGACGCCCATCTTCCGGGTGTTGAGTGTAGACGAGAGGCCAGGTGATGAATGGACCACCATCTTCAGGCCAACTCGTGATGATGGGGAGATCCTCGAGATTTGCGGAACGGTTTCGTACTTCGAGAACAGGACCGTGATTGCGCCGACGCATGCCAACCTTGAAGACCGCTCCGGCGAGATCCCGCGCTTCCCATACCTTTTGCAAGGTTGGAGGGACGATCGTCTCGACGGTGTGCACCAGTTTTTTGAGAAAGTTCTGACCGTGCCGGCCAAAACCCATGTCAACGCGACGGGCATTGCCGAAGAGATTCATCACCAGAGGAAAGCGTGCCCCTTTGGGATTACGGAAGAGAAGAGCAGGCCCACCGGCAGCGATGACGCGGCGATGGATTTCTGCCACTTCTAATTTGGGATCGACGGGTGCTTCCACTTCGACCAGTTCCCCGGCGGAGCGAAGTTCATCGAGAAAGGTACGCAGGTTTCTGTGCATGCTGGACTCCCGGATCTATCGACCCTATGTCCATGATGCTGACCCGCGACGAGAAAGGTGTCCAGTCCTTCAAGATGAGCACTTCGGAAGGACCAGAATTCCTTCCATGCGATCTAATTTTATCTCCGCGCCTTCCTCGGCCTCGATGGTGATTTGGCAAGTTTCGAAGAGTTCGCCCGTGAGCTCCTGCTCGAGAGCGTGGCGCAACTGGTCCTTGGGGACCGCCGTGTCACTCCCTACGGACACCCAGACACGGGTCACGTAGCGATAACCACGGATCATCGCCTGCAATCGGAGGGTACGGACCAATTCATCGACGGAGAACAACGGAAACACCTTTTCGGCCCGTATGATTCCCCCATGGAATCGGCGGGCATGAAAGAGTGATCGGTCGTCCCTCGCCACAGGTTGAGGATTTCCTTCAAATTGCCCTCAGGGGCGGGAATTCATGCCTGATCCGCACCTAATGCGAGGGCGATCCATGTTCTGACCCCCACCGACATCGCCGGATCATCGACCTGGAAGCGCGGATGGTGGCAGAAGTGAACGATCCCCTTCGATTCGTCCCGATTTCCCAGAAACATGAATGCGGCGGAGACCTTTTCGCCGTAGTAGGCGAAATCTTCACCGCCCATGCAGGGAGTGCCCTCATCCGTCATCGGTACCTCTTTGGAAACGGATCTCTCGACCTCACGGCAAGCTTCTGGGTGATTGAAGGTCACCGGATAGCCTTCGATGACTTCGACCTTCACTTTGCAATCGTGAGCGCTGGCGATCGCCTCAGCGATCTCACGGAGGCGCCGACGTGCCATATTGCCGACTTCTTTTTCGAAGGTGCGAATCGTTCCCATCAACTGTACCTTTTCCGGGATCACATTGTCGGCACTCCCCCCATGGAATTGGGTAAAGCTGACGACGCACGCTTTCATCGGATCCGTATTGCGCGAAACGATTTGTTGGGCACTGCTAATAATTTGACTACCAGCGACGATAGGGTCACTGCAATGGTCCGGTGCCGCGGCATGACCACCGACTCCGGTGATTTCGATGGTGAAGGTATCGGGCTGAGCCATCGTCGGCCCTTCGACCACTCCCACCTTGCCGGTATCGAAGGAAGGCCAGACATGCATGCCAAAGATGCGATCGACCCCTTCGAGACATCCATCGGCGATCATCGCCGGGGCTCCTCCGGGGAGCGCTTCTTCATTCGGCTGGAAAATAAAGCGGACCGAGCAGGGCAGGTGATCGCGAATACTCGCCAGAGCTTTGGCCGCACCAACCAGCATGGCGGTGTGGGCATCGTGACCACACATGTGGGCCGCACCCGGTATCGTGCTCCTGTGGGGAACATCCGCCTCCTCATCCATCGGCAGAGCATCCATGTCCGCACGGAAGGCGATCCGTCTCGTTGCTCCCGGAACATCGATGTCGCCGACGACGCCGGTTTTGCCGATCTGTTCACGGGTCTCGATCCCGGCGGATCGAAGCTGCTCGGCGACCAGTGCGGCGGTGCGCACCGTATCAAAGCCGATCTCAGGATGCTGGTGGATATCCCTTTGCAGGGCGATCACCTCATCGATCACCTGATCCTTGAGTTTCTCGACATCCATTTCACGAATCGTTGCCATCGGAGGCTCCCTTCTGCGGTGGAACCCCGATTCTGAACCAGAATGCCCCCTCAGGAAAGCGGCTCACGTTGCCGATTCGGGTGTCTTGGGCTACTCTCAGCGTTCAACGTTCCAACGGGAGGACCCCATGGCTGCAAAACTGACGCCCCCATCCGAAGACTACCCGCGCTGGTACCAGGAAGTGATCCAGCGGGCCGAACTCGCCGAGAACGCCCCAGTGCGCGGATCGATGATCATCAAGCCCTACGGATATGGGATCTGGGAACAGATGCAGTCGGTTCTCGACCGCATGTTCAAGGACACCGGTCACGTCAACGCCTACTTCCCGGTACTGATCCCCGAAAGTTTCCTCAAAAAGGAAGCGGAGCACGTGGAAGGCTTCTCCCCCGAACTGGCCGTGGTCACCCACGCTGGTGGCAAGGAACTGGAAGAGCCCTACGTCGTCCGTCCCACTTCGGAGACGATCATCTGGGATACCTACCGCAACTGGATTCAGTCCTACCGCGATCTGCCGCTGCTGATCAATCAGTGGGCCAATGTCATGCGTTGGGAAATGCGTCCCCGTCTCTTCCTGCGGACCACCGAGTTCCTGTGGCAGGAAGGTCATACCGCCCATGCCACCAAGGAAGAGTCCCACGAGGAAACCCTGCGCATGCTCGAGGTCTACGCGCGCTTCGCTGAAGACTACATGGCGATGCCGGTGATTCAGGGAGAAAAATCAGAGCGAGAAAAATTCGCCGGAGCAGTCAAGACCTACTCCATCGAAGCGATGATGGGAGATGGCAAGGCCCTCCAGGCCGGCACCAGTCACGACCTCGGCCAAAACTTTGCCAAGGCATTTGACGTCAAATACCAAAGCGCCGAAGGCAAGGAAGAATATGTGTGGGCCACCTCCTGGGGAGTCTCCACCCGTCTCGTGGGTGCTCTCGTCATGGCCCACGGAGATGAACAGGGTCTCGTGCTGCCTCCTCGACTGGCACCGATCCAGACGGTGATCGTGCCGATCTATCGGGGTGAAGAGCAGATGGCGACGGTCCTCGAGGCGTGCTCCAAGATGGAAGCAGAGCTGAAAGCTGCCGGAGCCCGCACCCATCTCGACGATCGCGACCAGTTCCGTCCCGGTTACAAGTTCAATGAGTGGGAACTGAAAGGGGTCCCGGTCCGCATCGAGGTCGGCCCCCGGGATCTGGAGAAGGGTGAGGTAGTTCTCGCCTTCCGCCACAACGGAGAGAAGAAAACCCTGCCCCTCGAGGCGGTGGCCAAAGAGGTGATGAGCGTTCTCGATGAAGCACAAAAGGGCCTCTTTGAGAAAGCCCTGAAGCGTCGCGAAGAACGCACCCATAGCGTTGACAGTTACGACGAGTTCAAAGAACGCGTCAACGATGGTGGCTTCTTCATGTGCCACTGGGATGGCACCACTGAAACGGAAGAAAAGATTCAGCAGGAAACCAAGGCCACGATCCGCAACATTCCCTTCGACGCCCCCGACGAGGCGGGCGAATGCATGGTCACCGGAAAACCGAGTGCCCGTCGGGTCATCATTTCGAAGGCGTATTGATCCATGGGAGCCATCGGACTGATTCTGGCAGCGGTTCTGTCGACGAACTCCATTGTCCCTGAAACCGCTTTTCAGGATTCACCGGCGGCGACCTATCTCATCGACCTGCAGGATATCTCCCGCCATCGCATCCATGTCGAGATGACCTGCGCCCGCAACCCTGTCGAGGATCTGGAAATCTGGATGCCGGTGTGGACTCCCGGATCCTACAAGATCCGCGATTACGCGCGTCACATCGAAACCCTCTCTGCGATGGATGCATCCGGGAACGAAATCCCGGTCACCAAGATTCGCAAGAACACCTGGACCCTGGCTGCGGGTCCCGGTGGAACGGTTCGCCTGAGGTATACCCTCTATTGTCGATTGATGACTGTACGAACCAATTTCGTGGAAAAAGACGGTGGGTTCCTCAATGGAGCCGCCACCTTCCTGCTCCCCCGAGGAACTGACGGTCCATTTGATTTTGCTTTTGTCGACCTGCAGCAGGCCTCGGAGTTGGAAAAGATCTGCACCCTCCCCCGCCTCGGGAACCGCTGGCGTGCCGCCGATGTCGATACCCTGTGCGATTCACCGATTCTGATCGGCAAGCCACAGGTCTTGCCCTTTGTGGTCGAAGAAATTCCCCACGACCTGATTCATATGGGGGATACCTCCACCTGGGATATGGAGGGAAGTCGTGAAGCCATCGAATCCCTGACCCGGGAGATGGTTTCCTTCTGGGGAGAGATCCCCTACTCCCGCTACCAATTCATGAATGTCATCTCGGAAGCGGGAGGTGGTCTCGAGCACAAGGACTGCACTTTGATGCTGACCAGCCGCTGGAGCTGGAAGGATGAGGATCGGCGCCGCGGCTGGTATGGCCTCGTCAGCCATGAACTCTTCCACGCCTGGAACGGCAAGCGCCTGCGACCCGTTGCGCTCGGCCCCTTCGATTACGAGAAGGAAGTGCTGACTCCGGATCTGTGGATGGTCGAGGGATTTACCAGTTACTACGACGATCTCATCGTTGCCCGGGCGGGTCTCATGAACAGTGACCAGTACCTCGAACGACTCTCCGATCAGATCGAAGGCATCCGCAACTCCCCCGGACGACAGGTACGTCCCCTCTCCGAGGCGAGCACCGATGCCTGGATCCGCTATTACCAGCAGGACGAGAACGCCATCAACAGCCAGATCTCCTACTACACCAAGGGGGCTCTCGTCGCCTGGCTCCTCGATGGCACCATTCGTGAAGCCAGCAACCATCAGCGCAGCCTCGACGACGCCATGCGCCTGGCCTTCCAGCGATACTCGGGAGAAGCGGGCTACACTCCAGAACAACTGCGAGAGGTCTTCGAAGAGGTCGCCGGCCAATCTCTCTCCGACTTCTTTTCACGCTACATCGACGGCACGGACGATCTGGACTACGCAGTCGTTCTGAGAACCTTTGGACTTCGCTTTGACATCCCGGAGGACGAAGAAGATGACGAGGAAGAAGAAGCGGAAAAGGGCTGGCTTGGCATCGATGCCCGCGATCGCTCCGGTCGCTGGGTTGTTTCAGAAGTCCGACGCGGAACCCCTGCTTACGAAGCCGGGCTCAACGTGGGTGATGAGATCATCGCCCTCGATGCCTTCCGGGCCTCAGCCGGTTCCTGGTCCAATATCTGTCGGCAGTATTTACCGGGCAGTCAAGCAACCCTGACCATCGCCCGTCGCGGACGGATCGAGACTCTGAGCGTCGAGTTCACCGCCGAGCCGAAGGACCTGTGGAACCTGAAAATCGACGAGGAGGCCCCCGAAGAGGTCGCTCAGCGTCGTGCAGCATGGTGGGGCAAGGCCGAGCCTGAAAAGAAAGAAGAAGAATCCCCCGAGGACAAGACCGGGGACTGACTCTTTCTTTACCCGGCCATTGGATTTCCCGATTGGCCGATTCTCTCCCACCATCCTAATCTCCTTATGGAGCGGTATAGCAATTCCACGTCCGCCCAGACCCACGCACGCCTTGCGTGCCCACGGAGCCCGCCTGTTCCGAAATCCCAGGAGGTCGCTTTGAACACCATGACTGAAAGTTTTACCACCCGGAAAGAATTCGTGCGTCTTCACGCCGAGTTCCCGGTGCGCTACAAGTTTCTTTCCAAAGAGGTCGAAATCCAGGAAGACGCCATCTTCGAGGGCATCACCGCTCGCATGGGCGGGGATGGACTCCTTCTTCACGGCAAGATTCCCAGCTTCAACTGGATCCCCGCCCTGTTGATGGGAAAGATCCACATCGGCGTCAATCTGCTGATCCCATCCCTCGACACCGCCATCAAATGCCTGTGTCAGGTCGCATGGATCGAAGAGATCACCGAAAACAAGGATCGCTGCAGCCTCGGCCTACGCTTCCTCGAAATCTCCAAGGAAGATCAGGACCAGGTGATGAAATACCTGATCCGCTCTCAGGTACGGAAGTCCTGACCAAAACCAGAATCCCTCATTTTTTAATCGATCCAAGTCTTTTTCAATTTCACTTAAGGGCTCACTTTCTTTTTTTTCATCTTTCATTAATGTTATCCATCCAATCATTGATGTGAGTGGGGTTCCTATCTGATGTGCTGTTTCTTTAGCCATAGCATTCCATAGCCGGTTTTGCTCTGATATTCTAGAGGTCTTATATACGAAATATAGTACTGCCCCAAAGAGGAAGATTATGAGTAGTAGGGCCATAGGATAGTATTGTAACTTCTTCAATAAGACGGAATCACCGTAATAAAGTTTTTGATTTATATCAGATAAGCTGTCTTTATAGCGAATCAATATAGGGTGATTCTCTTTTTTGATAATTTCTAGTTGCTTGTAAAGTACAAGTGAGTCTTCATAAGT
>NHDG01000081.1 GCA_002167285.1 Planctomycetia bacterium TMED53 | reverse complement strand
TCCGCTGATTTGGGTGCATGCTCAACCTCATTAATGTGGGACGCGCCGGAGATCTCTGACAACTGTGATGTACAGTCTTTGGAGTCAACTTCTCAATCTGGTGATACATTCCCAGTGGGTACGACGACTGTCAGCATGCTCTTGACGGATATCCATGGAAATCAAAGTTCCCATGAATTTGATATCACGGTTCTCGATGAAGAAGATCCGCAGATTCTCAATATGCCTGCTGACATCCAAATGGGTAATGATTTGGGTGATTGCGGAGCAATGGTCTCGTGGGATCCTCCGACTTTGAGTGATAACTGCCCAGGAGCATCGATGCAGGGCAGCCACTCACCTGGCGATTCCTTCGGCCTTGGTGTTCATACCGTGACATACACGGCAGTGGACAACAAAGGTGCGACAGTTTCGAGTAGCTTTAACATCACGATCATTGATGACGAGTTCCCAATCTTTGATAGCGCACCTGAGAATATGGTTGCGACGACGGATTCTGGTGAGTGCGGAGCTCAGGTATTCTGGGATGTGCCGTTGTTGTCAGATAACTGCGATGTTCTCTCTTTCGTCTCCACATGGCAATCAGGTTCCATCTTCCCGGTGGGTGAGACGACAGTCTCAATGGTTCTCACGGATACGACTTTTAACGTCACTAATCACGCTTTTGTGGTCACGGTGCTTGATAATGAAGCTCCAGGTATCGCTGGCCTTCCTGCTGAAGTTGCAGTCTCTACCGTTGATGGCCAGTGCTCTGCGCCGGCTTCTTGGGACCAGCCAACGGCGACAGACAACTGCGCTGGGGCAACTCTGACAAGTAGTCATGATACTGGAAGCACTTTTGAGCTTGGATCGACATTGGTGACATACACCTCTACTGATGCTGCCGGAAATTCCAGCCAGCACTCATTCTTGGTGACAGTCTCTGACGATCAGGCGCCTGAGTTTAGTCAGGCTCCAGGAGATCTGACCATCGATTCAAGTGCAGGGCTTTGCTCAGCAATCGCCAGCTGGGACGATCCAATCGTCTCCGACAATTGTGGAAACACTGAAGTCAGTGTCAGTCATCAATCGGGTTCGATGTTCAATGTTGGATCAACCTTCGTGACCATGTTCCTCACCGATGATAGTGGTAACAGTACACAGCATTCATTCACTGTGACCGTCGTTGATACGGAATCGCCGCTGCTCAGTGGAATCTCCACTGATATGAGTTTGACAACTGATCAAGGTCAGTGCGGTGCCACAGCCAACTGGGCGTTACCCAGTGGAACTGATAACTGTGGTTTAGGTGATCTCATTGGAAGTCACCAGCCCGGCGACTTCTTCCAGTTGGGGACGACGACGGTGAGTTATTCATTGGCGGATGCCAACGGAAACATCGCTTCCGGATCGTTCACAATCACTGTGGAAGATAATGAATCCCCAACGATCACCGGTGCTGCAACTATCGATATCACTGCTCCTGAAAGTCTTTGCAGTGCAGAGATCACAGTTCCTGAGCCGTTGGCTGAGGATAACTGCAATATCGCTTCCCTCTCTAATGATTACAACGGAGGAGGAGCAATCTCAGGTAACTTTGATTACGGAACCACCATCATTACTTGGACGGCCACCGATCTCGCAGGAAACAGTACTTCAGTTCAGCAGGCGGTCAACATTCTCGTTCCTTTGACCGATTGCAATGGCAATGGGGCTCCAGACGTCTGTGATATCACGGATGGATCTGCGGTTGATTGTGATGGCAATGGAATCCCGGATAGTTGTGACCTTGCCAGTGGTGCAGCTCAAGATTGCAATGCGAGCGGTATCTTGGATAGCTGTGAACTCTCAAGCGGAATTGCCGACGATTGTGATAGCAATGGGGTGCCTGACGAGTGCGACACCGATTGCAATGGCAATGGTGCTCCAGATGCTTGTGATGTCAGTAGCGGTGAAAGCCAAGACTGCAATGCCAATGGAACTCCAGATGAATGCGATCTGGCCGAAGGTACAGCGTTGGACAGCAACGCCAATGAGATCCCCGACGAATGTGAACCTCACTTCAGAAGGGGAGATGCCAACGAGGATGGATCTGTTGATATCGGAGATGCCATCTTCATGCTCTACACATTGATGTTAGGTGGTCCAGACTCCGGCTGCAGAGATGCGACGGACGCGAATGACAGCGGCACTCATGACATTGCTGACATAATCTATGTTCTGAACTATCAGTTCACAGGTGGACAAGAGCCGCCTGCGCCAGGTATTTCGGAATGTGGCGTGGATGCCACTCCTGACGACGGTTTGGGGTGTGATAGTTATGCCGGTTGTCCATGATCGAAGTGTGGACATGTATAGATGTGTAAGTTTTTTGTAATGCCGCATTTGTGTTTACATAGGTTTGTTTTTTAGGTATAAAACATTCAGGTGTATTAAGGGTTGTCAGCCGGAGATGAGTTCTCTGGCTGGCAATCTTTTTTCTTTTATTTAGATCGTTAGTTCGAATTTTTATTAACGGCCTTTAAAGGTTTTGGACTAGCTTGTTAATCCTATTGAGGCGGGACGTCGCCCAGTATACGAGGTGGTGTGAGTTATGAAAAACCGTGTAGTTTTTCTTCTATTGCTCTTTGTCATGATGGGTTGGACTTCGTCTTCAGCCCAAGAGTGTGATCCAGTCACGGATTGCAATCAAAACAACCAGGAAGACTCCTGTGATATCTCACAAGGGCTCAGTGGAGATTGTGATCTCGATGGAGTACCCGATGAGTGCCAAATGGCGGAGTCATTGCTGGCAGATTGCAATATGAATGGCCTCCTGGATGCCTGTGAACCTGTGGTCCCCGCATTCACTTCGGGTACCGCGACAGGCGCAGCATTGATGGAGGGGGATACACTTTTCATGAGTGACCCCGGTGGTGCCAGAACGATTGAGGTGTACCGAAGGCTAGGTACAGCTTGGATTGCTGACGGAGCATTGACTCCGGCAGACGAAGATCCTGATGACGGTTTCGGCTCATCCATGGCCTTGTCTGGTTCCGTCGCTGTTGTTGGCGCACCCAGTAAGAATGGCAACATCGGTGCCGCGTACGTCTTCGAAAGACAAGAATTGGGTTGGGTTCAGATTCAAGTTCTTGAGCCTGAAGTTGGTGCTGTAGACGACCAGTTTGGATTTGATGTTGATATCCAGGGGTCGACGATAGCTGTTGGCGCACCCCAAAGCCCTCCAGAAGCTGAGGATCCAGTTGTCGATGGCGGCAATGGCTTCGATCCTGGTGGATATGTAGAAGTGTGGAGCCACGACGGTACCTCCTATGAGAGAAACGCAACTATCACCAATACCGATCCTCTGAATGGTGGGGGTGAAGAGGTTGGAACGACTCTCCAACTTACCGATAACGACTGGTTGCTGATTGGATCTCCATCAGTGGGCCCTCCTGGAGGATCGGGAAGGGTTTTTGGTTACAGAAACAACGGCACTGAGTGGGAGCTGTCCGCTGAAATATCGACGACAGATAGTCCACAAGGTGCTGCATTTGGCACCAAGCTGTCTTGGAGCAACGGCGTCCTCGCGGTGACTTCTCAGAGGACTCTCGCTGCAAATGTTGAAGATCCCAGGGTGGGAGCGGTTTACACCTTTGAAAACACCGAAGACGAATCAGGCTGGATTCAGACTGATCGTGTGATCAGTTCTTTCCCGGGGAGTCTCGCTTACGGTGAAAGTCTCCAAGTGAGTGGAGATATCCTGATTGTGGGAGAGCCGAAGATCGATTCTTCCCAAGGCCTCGTTCATTTGTACAACCGTATGCCCGACAAAACGTGGGCTCTCGTCGATACGATGCGTCCCGTTGGCACTCTCAATGGAGATTCAGTAGGAACGGCGGTAGCAACTAACGGTGAATGGGTCACATTCACTGCTGATGGTTTGTTTGCCAGAATTGAGCACAGGGAAATCGTTCCTGATTGCAATGCAAATGGACAGGATGATCGCTGTGAGATTCGCTCCGGTCTTGTTCCTGATTGTAATGGAAACATCGTTCCTGATTCCTGTGATATCGCGAATGGAACCGAATTGGATTGTGATCTCGACGGAGTTCCTGATGCCTGTTTCCTTGCCAATGGCGGACCCGATTGCAATGCCAATGGCGTTCCTGATTCATGTGATATTGCCTCCTTGCAAAGCAATGATTGCAACCTGAATGGAATCCCTGACGAGTGCGAGCCTGATTGTGATGAAAACGGCAATCCGGATGATTGCGATTTGGCATCAGGTGCACCGGACTGCAATGCCAATAACGCACTCGATAGTTGTGATATCGCCAGTGGCAGCTCACTTGATTGTGACTTGAATACGATTCCTGATAGCTGTGATTTGGCCAATGGTGCTGCTGACTGTGATACCGACTTGGTTCCTGATTCCTGTCAAATCGCTGCTGATCCAGCGCTCGATTGCGACGTCAACGGGGCCATCGATTCTTGTGAGTTGCTCGCAGATGCAGGTCTCGATTGTAATAACAACAACCAGATTGATAGTTGCGACATCGCCGATGCGATTTCTGCTGATTGTGACTTGAATGGTACTCCGGACGAATGCCAGATCGCCTCTGGGTTCTCTATCGACTGTAACTCCAACGCGATTCCGGATGAGTGCGAAGATCCATTCCTCGAGTCCACTCCACCGACATTCCTCGGAACTGTTGCCAATATCTCCCTCAATTCTGAGGCTGGACTTTGTACAGCGACGGCTTCTTGGACTGCCCCAGCTGTAACCGACAATTGTGCAGCTGCTCCATCATTGACTTCTAGTCATATGAATGGATCACCGTTCCCAGTCGGAGAAACATTAGTTACGCTGACGGCGACTGATGATCACAACAATAGTTCAGAAATCAGCTTCACTGTGACAGTCACAGATGTTGAAGATCCAACGATTACGAACTTGCCTGAGACGATCATGTTTGACAATGATCAGGACCAGTGCGGGGCAGTTGTGTCGTGGGCTGAGCCTACCATTGCTGATAACTGTGATATCGCCAGCAGTGGTTCTGATATTGCTAATGGTGCGACTTTGGACGTTGGTACTCACTTGGTGACTTACTCAGCGACCGATACTGCGGGTAGATCTACATCTGCCAGCTTCAATGTCATCGTCACCGATGCCCAACCTCCAGCTTTCACCAGTGCTCCCATGAGTATGATACTTGAAAACGATCTTGATGAGTGTGGTGCGACTGCAATGTGGGATGCGGCAACAACGAGCGATAACTGCGAAATCTTATCAACGATTAGCAGTCATAGTTCAGGGGCATTCTTCCCCACGGGTGAAACGACAGTCACTATTACTACCACCGATACAGCAGGCCTTACTGCTGAGCACAGCTTCACGGTGACGGTGAATGACACTCAGGCGCCGGCACTTTCTCAAATGCCGGAGAATATGACTGTTTCAGCTGAAACTGGGCTTTGCGAAGCTACCGTATCGTGGGATGCACCACTGACTTCTGACAATTGCCCGGGTGAAACCCTTGAGGGTACACATACGTCAGGGACTTCACTTGCAGTGGGTTCTCACACGGTGACTTACACAGTGACTGATAGTAGTGGGCAAACTACCTCTGCAAGCTTCGACATTCTGGTTGAAGATAATGAAGCTCCTCAGTTTGATTCAGCTCCGATGTCGATGACTTTGTCGGCAGATGCTGGTTCGTGTCAAACCACAGCAGAGTGGGCCTCCGCAGAGACTTCTGACAACTGTGAGGTCCTCAGCCTGACCTCCACACACCAGTCTGGAGATACCTTCCTTGTTGGTTCAACTCAGGTGTCTATGACATTGGAAGATGTCCACGGAAATCAGTCTACTCATACATTCGATGTGATTGTCGAAGATAACGAGCTCCCACAGATTTCTGGTATGCCAGCTTCCGTTGCTCAGAGCAATGATACGGGAGAATGTGGCGCACTGATTTCTTGGGATGAGCCGACTGCCACTGACAACTGTGATATGGAGAATTTCACCAGTAGCCATAGCAGTGGATCTTTGTTCGGCGTCGGATCAACGACGGTGACTTATACTGCCACGGATATTCATGGCAACATTTCCAGCGCTTCATTCGACATTGTGATTACTGATGATGAATTGCCGACGATTTCAAGTTTGAGTGGAAACCTTTCCTCAGACAATGATCTCGGTGAATGTGGTGCAGTCATGGTTTGGTCTGAGCCGAGAGCAGAAGATAACTGCGCGATTCAGTCCTTCACCAGTACTCATCAGAGTGGCGAGTTTTTCCCTGTTGGTACAACGACTGTGACTTACACAGCAGTTGACGTATACGGCAACGAGTTAAGCGGTTCCTTTGATATCACTATTGCAGATGCCGAACCTCCGACTCTCAGCGAATCTCTGATGAATTTGGAGGTTGCTACAGACCTTGACCAGTGCAGCGCATTCGTCTCTTGGCCTGAGCCTGAAGCCCTTGATAACTGCCCTGGAGCCTCACTCAGTAGCGATGTTGCCAATGGCAGTACATTCGAACTTGGTGAGACCTTGGTGACCTACACAGTGCTGGATGCAGCTGGCAACAGCTTGGAATCTTCTTTCACTGTGACGGTTCAGGATCTGCAAAGCCCGAGCTTCGATTCTGCTCCACAAAGTATCACGCTCTCCAATGAGTCAGGGCTTTGTTCAGCGATCCATTCTTGGGAAGCACCTTTGACTTCAGATAATTGTGACGGAATGGCGATGAATACGAGTCACACTTCTGGTTCCGCATTCAGTGTCGGGGCTACAGACGTGACGATGTTCCTCACTGATGGTTCAGGCAATACTGCCCAGCACACCTTCACCGTGACGGTTCTCGACAATGAGGATCCTCAGTTGAGTGGTGTACCAACAGACATCGTTCAAACCAATGATCTTGGAGTTTGCGGTGCAAGCATTGACTGGGAGCTCCCTGTTGGAACAGACAACTGTTCTCTTGGAGATCTCGCTTCGAGTCATGATCCTGGTCATACTTTTGACACCGGAACAACAGTGGTGTCTTACTCGCTTGCAGATGGCAGCGGTAACGTGGTGACGGCTTCCTTCTCGGTGACCATCACTGATGACGAGGCTTCCATCATCGCCACTTCAGGAGATTTCACCATCGAGGCGCCAGCAGGGAACTGCAGTGCATTCGTAACGATTCCTGAGGCAACCGGTACAGATAACTGTCAGCTGGTGAGTTTGACCAATGACAGAAATGCTGGGGTTAATGCCAGTGGTACGTATGATTACGGAACTACGATCATTACTTGGACCGCAACCGATAGTTCAGGAAACACCAGCACTACCGAGCAAGCGGTTACGGTGACAGTTGATATGACCGACTGTAATGCCAATGGTACTCCGGATGTCTGTGAAATCGTTGACGGCTCTGCCGCTGACTGTAACGGGAACGGAATCCCCGATAGCTGCGATCTTGCTAGCGGTGCAGCAGAAGACTGCAACAACAGCGGTTTGCCCGATAGTTGTGAAGTGGCAGCTGGAACCGTTTCGGACTGTGATGGAAACGGAACGCCGGATGAGTGCGACACCGATTGCGATGGCAATGGCACTCCGGATATTTGCGACGTCGCCAGTGGTGCAGCAGAAGACTGCAATGGCAACGATATTCCGGATTCCTGTGACCTTGCTTCTGGCAGCAGTATCGACTCCAACGGCAACAGTACTCCGGATGAGTGCGAGCCAAGCTTCCGCCGTGGTGATGCTAATGAAGATGGTTCGGTCGATATCGCAGATGCGATCTTCATGCTCTACACACTGATGCTGAATGGTCCAGAGTCTGGTTGTAAGGACACCACCGATTCCAATGACAGTGGTAACCACGACATTGCGGATGCGGTTTACATCCTTAGTTACCAGTTCGCAGGAGGTGCAGCGCCGCCTTCACCAGGCCCGAATGCATGTGGAGTGGATGCTACTCCCGACGATGGATTAGGCTGCGATAGTTACAGTGCTTGCCCCTGATCTCTGATCGGTCTTGCACATAAACAACCAGGGTCGAAGCGAGTTCTTCGCTTCGACCCTGGATTTTTTTGTGGCTTGTCAGATGGAGTTTAGTCCTCAGAATCCTCTTCTGCAGCCACTGATGGAGCCACTATTTCCAAGGTGTCCAGTAGGATGTGGCTAATCGCCTCTATGTCATCAAGACCAATGTGATTCTGTTCTTCGAGCTTTTCAAAAACATTGACCATCGCGTCTTTGAAATCGGCATCTAGTTGTTCTTTTACCTCGTCTGAGGCTGCATCGAATTCATTCGGATCTTCCATCACCTTGCCAAAGTGCTTTTCTTCCAACTGGCTTTGCAGTTGCTCGAATGCTTCAACAAGTTGCACGAGGCCGTTTTGCAATGAGTCATTGATCGACATGCCGTATACCCTTCACACAAAATCTTGCTGGAACCTGTCAGGGCCCAGATCCATGGTTTGACTTCGATAATTTGCTGGGAGAATCGCTGCGCATCCACAAAAAAGCCCCGGAAGATCTGGAATTGATCTTCCGGGGTTGATGATGACAGATTCAAGTGGCGTATTCGGGCCAGTTACTGAGGGATTATTCTCCCTTTTGAGCTGCTTTTAACCTCGTCAATACAGGGGTGGGATTACTGGACAACTTCCTGACACAGCCTTTGCAGCAGACTTTCACCAATGTGTTACTAACGATGACATCCACAGGTTTTCCCATGCTATCTAAAGGCTCGTTGCTAACCACGCAGGTTTTTAGAGGGTAAGTCTTGCTCTGCTTGGCTTTGATTTGCTCATCCAGCTTCCGGAATGTTGGTGCAGGGTCTTTCATCAACTTTCTGGCGCACCCTCCGCAGCACACACGTACCAGTCTATTGTTGACGACGACGTCCTTGCTTTTTGGGCCTAGAGGCTCGTCGGAGAAGATGCAATTATTAGCAGGGTAATTAGGTTTCTGCATCTTGACGATTTTCTCATCGACTTTAGCTAGATACTTAGCTGGGTTCTTATTGAAACTGGGTAAGCATCCTTTGCAGCAGAATTTGACCTGTCTGCCTTCATGAATATGCACGATCGGGTCGCCCATCGATCCCAACTTCTTGCCTGCGACAGCACAAGTATCTAGCGGGTAAACTTCAGAGAGCGGGGTCTTTTTAGATTTTCCTTTGGATGAGCCGGACTTGGCTTCGTCGTCTTGAAGAGTAGAGGTGTGTGGTATCGCCATCAGTGCAATGGCTAAAACAATCTTCACCATTTTCTTATTCCTTTCTTTCCGCAAAAGGTGCGGTTGAAAACTTAGTCTGATTCTTGGTCGTTGATAGAAGGCTGCGATACAGCGATCTTGCATTTCACGGCAAAGTGATCGCTGTAACCTTCTTCCCAACGCCCTCTGAACTTCCGAAACCGAGCTGGCCTGAAAGCATTTCTTTCGGTGTCCTTCATAAAGTCAGGAGCATGAACATTAATGCTATCTTTCATGATTTGCAAACCAGAGCCGTCCAGGAGTCCTGAAGAAACGATGATTTGGTCAAAACAGTTCCAGCACCACCCATTCCAGTAATAGTAGGTGCCGTTATCGGTCGAATTCGCAAATCTCCATGAAGGGTTCCAGAGTCTGGGAGAGTAGCTCTTTTGCCCTTCCTTACGAGGAGCGGTGTTGCTGGGATGAGTCACAGCTCTTAATTCTCTGACCGCTTTGAGTACTTCTCTGACCGAGCTGTCCCAAGGATCGTCATTCAAATCGCCCAATAGAATGATTTCTGCAGAAGAATCTCCCCCTAGATGATCATCGATGATGGATCGTGCGACTGCCGCTGCGGCTTTTCGCTTTGGAGAGCTCTCTTCTGCTCCCCCAAACCTTGAAGGCCAATGATTGACGAGAAAAGTTACGGGAATCCCATCGAGAGTCATCGGTACTTCTAGTATTCCACGGGTGGAAATGTTTCCTTCGCCGATGTCGATGGGGTGGAGTGTTGATTCCCCCGATTCTGCAAATGGTTTGCGGTAAAGGAGTGCCAAGTCGATGCCGCGCCTGTCCGGGGAATCCCGATGAACGATGGACCATTCGTCTTTTACCAGATCTGGGTGGGCAATCAGATCTTCGAGGACCCTTCTGTTTTCAACCTCACATACGGCCAGCAGGTCCGTCTTCATCGAAACGATGGCCTTGGCAAGGTGATCAAGCTTGCGTTGGTATCTGTCCTCATCCCACTCATTGGTGGGTAGATATTGATCGTCTCCGGGGTTGTTTGGATCGTCTTCAAAGTCGAACAGATTTTCCAAGTTCCAAAATGCCACTGTGTATTCTTTTGGGTCTTGGAATTTTTCTGTTTTCTCTTCAACATCGAATACTGAAGCTGAGAGTGGAACTTTGAACGAAATTGGGCTTCCAAAGGTAAGAATCGGAAGTGCAATAGCCAAAGAAAACACAGAAAAGAGCTGCTGTTGTTTCATGAAACCCTCAATCTCAAGAATAAATCAGTGTCCCATATCGTCGGGGCAATGCGATCCCACGGCAACCCAAGATCTGGAGAGTTGGTTCCTTTGAGGGATCTTCCACCATCCTGCAGCATCTGTTTCAATGGCAGAGTTCCCGTGAGTTCAAGTCAGGAGCCGTATGAATCAGCAGACTGGAATTAGACAATTTGTTCTCTCGATGCCGATCCTGGTGGTGGGAGTTTTCGTATGCCTTTTATTGGGCAGTCTGGCAGGAGGGTCTGTCGTCTTCAGCCAGGTTGCCGATTCGGGGTTCACAAGGCTGTTTGGGGTTTGGCCAGCGGGGGTTGTTGAGGAATCCCACGAGATGTCCCTTGGATATGATCTCAAGGGAAAAGATACCGCTCGCAAGGAAGTTTCTGAACTACGCCAGTTGCTGTCATTGCCTGCCCATTATGGAAGCCTTGTTGGAATCACCGGGAGTGGCCAACAATCGGTCCTGTGGTATCAAGATAGTGCAGGTGTCGTAAGAAACGTCATCATTGAGATGGAGATGATGGAACCCTTAAGGATCGATCCAAAGTTGACCTTCAAGAGGGAAGCGAAAGTCATACGCGATTGATCTAGGATCGTTGACTGCTATCGAGGGGAGCGGGAGCTTCTTGATCCTGAAGAAATGGGATGAGCTCCGCTTCCCGGGACCGTGCGTCCCTTTCACCCATTTCAATGAGAGCCTGGACATATTCAGGTTGGAACATCAACAGCGACAATAGGTCACTGGAGCTCGATTCTTGAGTTCCCAATCCCCGTTCCATAAAACGGAAGGGGCCAGGTAGATTCGCCTCAAATTGACCTGCCAAAGCACCTGGGTCTTCTGATGGTCTTGCGGTGAACATCTCGACTGGGCGCAATCCCATACGGTCTTCCTCAGGTAGTTTACTTAGCAGCTGGTTGAAGCGTTCCACGTTACTGGAATCAAAATCCATGGCATCGAGGAAGATCGCGTTCATCAACACCCCTGCAACTTGTGCCGGTGGTGGGTAACTTCCCTCACTCTTGAGTTCTGGAAGTGTGCCATTGGGCAGGAATCGTGTGGATATTGCGAGGACCTTCTCTGCACCGAGATGCAGTGCTGGCGACAGGGGTGTAGTCAAACGAACTCCACCATCTCCATGCCAACAACCTTCAACTTTTACCGCTGGGAATACTAATGGAATCGCACAGGAGGCCATGATGTGATCGAGTCGAATTTTTGTTTCGACGCCCGATCGATAGGTTCTTTGCCACTCATGGGTGTGGTTACCATGAATCCATGTCACCGATCTTCCACTGTCGTAGTCGGTGGTTGTAATTGCCAAGGAGTCGAGGTTGCCCCTAAGGATGTTCTCTTCAATTCCGGGAATCTTGCCATCCGCCCTGCACTTTGTTTGCCGGGTGAGGTAGCTTCTCAATGGTTGGGTATCGACCAAGCCCCGGGTGGTGGGGGCGAATGCACTTCCTCCGCTGAGGAGTTTTAATCCCCAGCGTGTGACCATCGATCCCAGGGACCATGTACTCGCTTCAAAAACTTGCTCAACGGTTAGTTCAGACCATAGTTTTTTGAGGTCCTTGGAAGCACTATCGAGTGTGCCTTTGTATCTCGCCAAATGGACAGCATTGATGGCGCCCGCTGAAGTACCACAAAGGATCGAAAATTTGAGATTAGGAATTCTTTTCCCGATGTATCGCAGGTAGCCGGCCTGATATGCCGCGCGGGCCCCACCGCCCCCCAAGACCAGTGCTATTTTTGATCTACCTGACATTCCTCATCACTCCCAAAGGCTCAGATACTTGACGAATTACCTCATCCAAGGATTCCATCTTCTGCCAAATTGGGCACATCTTGGCACCTGGCTTGCTCCAGGGACGTGCCCATGGCCTCATCCGTTTGAGGGCCAGGCTCGTCGCATTGGCTAAAATGAAGGCTCATTTGCAGGTGGGAGTACAGTGCTATCGGTGGTGATTCCTGTCTGGAATGGCGGACAAATGTTAGAGAAGGCGGTCAGCGAGACGTTGGCCTTCCTTGATCATTTGGAAGACGAAGGGGAACTGATCATCGTCTCCGATGGCTGTAACGATTCACCGGAAGAGCTGATCGGTTCTTGGCTGAAAAGTGATTCCAGATTACGCCTGATTCAACTCGACCGACATCGTGGAAAGGGCGCAGCTGTCAGAAGTGGGGTATTGGCGGCTCAAGGTGAGCTGATTGCCATGCTTGACGTCGATCTCTCAGCTGCTCCAGATTCGCTGATCACTCTGAGAGAAGCGATGGGCCCTAATGACTCCATCGTTTGTGGATCAAGGACCCTCAAGGGCTCAATTCTACCTAAGCCCCAAGGATGGCTAAGGCGCTGCGCAGGTTTTCTTTTTCATCTTTTTGTCAGAATGATGACTTCATTAGAGATCAAGGATACTCAGTGCGGGTGTAAACTATTTCGTGCTCATGATGTTCAGCCGATCTTTGAGAGTATGAAAGTTGAGGGATTTGCATTCGATGTTGAGTTGCTCTTTCTGGCACGTAAGAACTGCCTAAAAATGATCGAGGTACCGATCGAGTGGAGTGATTCATCTGGAACTACAGTGAACCTCTTGCGAGATGGATTACGAATGGCTTGGACAATATTGACCCTTAAAAGGCTGCATCGCTGAGATGGAATTCCCTTTGCTGCCGAGGTGGAAGCGGAGGGAGGTAGGCGATATATTTTGAGGACAGGTTCCAACCGAGTTACGGAGTTTCCCCCTCATCAGAAATGGTCGTTTTGATGAAGTTTGCCGGTTCTCGAAGATTCAGATTTCAGCTGATCCCACTGATTTGTTGGTGGCTGTCAGTTTCGGGTTGCGGCCCCTCAGAGCCGGCAGGAACCCCTCCGAAAGCTCCAGGGGAACCGGTAAAAGAGGTCGTGGTGTCACGACCTCAGGCGAACGGTGGCGATAGCGGCCAAAATAAGAGCTCTAGCAATGAGCAAGAACCTCAACAACCGAACACCATTGAGTTCCCGATGCCAGATTTGTCATATCTGTCTGATGAGGTCTTTCAACGGAATGCAAAAATGGGGCGCTTGGTGGCGAAGAAAAGGTGCATTCTATGCCACAAGATCGAAGGTCGCGGCGCGATATTACAGCCGCCATTGGTCCAGGTATCGATGCGGCGCTTGAAGAGAATGCTGGATTACGATCAGTATCTGACTCAGCTTGAAACTGAAGATCCGGACAGATTTACCGCTGGTAAGAAGACATTCGAGGCGATCCGAGATGAAGCGGATGTTCTCAAAAGTATGCGGCTATGGCTGAAAGGTTATCTACGCCAACCCACCTTTGACAATTCCCAGGCAAAAATGCCCTTACAGGTGCTCACACCTGCAGAAATCGAACAACTTGCCAGTTATGTCATTCAGTTGGGGGTGGAGGGGTATCAGAAGGGTGAAACACCCCTAGAAGACTGACATTCATGTCTTGGCTCCCTGGGGACTAAGCTGTCATCCGTGGCAAAACGGTGCAGTATTTCCAACCCCCATCACTTCCAAATTCTTGCAACAGTATAACTCCATTGTTACCGAGCAAGCTCCTTGCGGCGAGGCTAGGCGACATGTGGGCATTGGATAATCTTGAAGTAACAAGTTTCTTTCGCCGTGTTTCGATTCTTCGGAATAACTTCGGGGGACGTTACCCGTGAGCTGGTTTCAGCAGATCGGAACACCCACTGCAGTTCCTCACTGCAGCAACTTCGCGGGAGAAGCGGGGGACACCTGTGACGAATCTGTATCGTCACGTACCCTCTGGCCCACTCCTCGGGCCGGGGGGTTTTTTTGTATCTAAAATTTCGATACGGAAAAGGCCGAGGAATCAGACTCCTGCGAGACCTAAATCACTCTCATCGAGGATGTTGAATCCATCCTCCAGGAGTAGATTTCTGGCGGTTTCAGTTTCATCGACATGGATGACCAATACCCCAAATCCATGTGGTCTGGTGAGCATGGGGTAGGCGTAATGAATGTTGATTTCGGCCTGCAACAAGGATCGGCAAATCATGCGAATGCCAGCCCGTTCGTTGGGGACTTCTACAGCCAAGATTTGGCTAACAGAGGTGGGAACACCATTTTCTTCAAGGGCTTCATGGGCGGTTCCAACTCGATCAACGATAAGCCTGACGATGGCGTGATCTGCGCTGTCAACTACAGAGAGAGCGTGGACGAGGATATCCTCTGAGGTCAAGTGTCGGAGTACTTCGCGAAGTTTTCCAACCCGATTATCCAGGAAAAGGCTCAACTGCCTCACATAAGGATCGGTGTAATCCTTTTCGGTTTTGAGCATCGCCTGAATCTCCCTACATTTCGACAGCTTTATAACAGCTTTAGATCATGGACCACTGTTACGCCCGGGACCTCCGCTGCCACCGCCGTTGTTGCCGTTATTGTTGCCGGAGTTGTTGTTACCGGAGTTGTTGTTACCGGAGTT
>NHDG01000080.1 GCA_002167285.1 Planctomycetia bacterium TMED53 | reverse complement strand
GTTCAAACGAGGTTACTGCTCAGAGCTCACTTCATTTTTCGGTTCGCTCTGGCCTCCTCCAGGAATCACCCGTTGAAGCGCAGGCAGCAGCAACAGTGCACCGATCATGTTTCCAGCAAACATAAAGCTGAGTAGAACTCCCATGTCCGCCTGTAACTTGAGATCAGAGAAGATCCAGGTCGCGACACCGATCGCCAACGTCAACCCCGTCACGAGAACCGCATTCCCTGATCTTCGAAGCGCTACCAGGTAACCATCAGTCAGTGAAAGACCGGAGCGCCGGGCGATCAACAATTGATGGGTGAGATAGATTCCATAGTCAACTCCGATCCCCACCCCGAGGGCCGCCACCGGCAAGGTGGAAACTTTGAGGCCGATGCCAAGAAGCACCATCAAGGCGTAGCAAAGAGTACTGACCAAGACCAGAGGAAGAACGACACACAAGGTCGCACGGATCGAACGGAACGCGAGTAATCCAAGGGCGACCACCACCACGTAAATCGTCAATAGCATGCGCAGTTGGGCGGCCGAGACCACTTCATTGGTCGCCGCCATCACGCCAACATTGCCGGTCGCCAGTTCGAATCGAGCGACCCCATCAGTGCCATACTTCTGGTCGAAAGCGACGACCGCATCGGTAACGCGGATGATCGTCTCCGCCTTGTGATCCTCCGTGAAGATCAAAACCGTCATGACACTAGCATCCGAGTTGAGCAAGCCACTGGAAGTATCGATGCTGGAAAGGGATTGCATCAGCATGTCACTATTGCGCGGCAACTCACGCCACTTCGGAGATCCTTCACTCCAGGCAGACGTGAGTACTCGTGAAACTTGAGGCAACGACAAAGTCGAACGCACCCCATCTACTTGACTGATTTGCCACTGAAACTCGTCGATGAGGTCCATCACATCATGATCGATGCTGCCATCTGCGTGACTCTCGACGATCACCGTCAACAAATCGACACCGATGGAGAACGATTCGGCGATCTTCATCGAATCGACATTGTATCGAGATTCCGGGCGCAACTCAGGTAGACCTTGATCCGCATCTCCGATGATGACGCGACCAGATGAATCGTAGGCAAAGATCCCGGCGAAGAGTGAAAGGATCACCAAAACCCAGGCGACCCGCGGACGCGTCGCCGCATTGATCTTTTGCCATAGGCTTTCCCGTAACGGCATCGGCTCAGAAAGACGTTCGATGAGCTCGGGGGTGACCTTAAGTCGCGCCAACAAGAGCGGCAGCAGCATGAAGCCTGTCCCGAAGATCAGCATGACACCGATCGCTGACATCACCGCCAGATGCTGAATCACCGGAATTTCGATGAAGAGCAGAGTCAGGAAGCCGACCGAATCACTGACGAGGGCCACGAAGCCTGGAACTAACAGCTGCTGAAATGCCTTGCGAGTGGCATCCGCTGCGGACAGACCTTCACGCAATCCAGCGGTGAGGGCCCCTACCATCTGCACACCGTGAGACATGGCGATGGCAAAGATCAAAAATGGCACCAGGATCGACATCGGATCGAGGCCGTATCCAAGGGTGGTAATACTGCCCATCGTCCACACCACTGCAAGCAGCGATGTGGCCAGTGGCAAGAGTGTCATTTGCCAAGATCGAGTGAAACCGCGCACGAACACTGCGGTCACCCCGAGAGCGATGAGGAAGAAGGCCGCAACGAGAATCGCTCCGGATGCGATATCGTGCACCGCTTTCGAGAAACCGATCATGTGAATATCGACCCGGTCATCGATGTAGGGTTCGCGAACGATCTCTTCCAGCTTAGCCCCGACCTGGATCGGATCGGGAGCCTCACCGGTTTCCGGGTCAGCTTCAATCAATCGAGCGGTCACCATCGCAGCAGAAAAGTCATTGGCGACCAATCGCCCCACCTGCCCCGACTGCAGCACATTCTCGCGTACCAGTTGCGCCATTTCAGGAGTCGGGATCCATTCGGCAGGAACCACATTTCCACCCTCGAATCCGCCTTCGACGATGCGAACGAAGCGTACATTCGGCGTGAAGATCGAGGTAATCGATGAACGATCGACTCCGGGAACGGAGCCCAATGCGCTCGTCACCTGGCGAACCTTCTCCAATGAATCGGGATTGAAGAGATCCCCCTGGCGATCACGAACGGCGATCAACAATCGGTTCGCACCTCCAAATTGAGATTGGTACTCACGGAAGACATCCATCCACGGATGATCTTTGGGGAGCTGCTTTTCGAATCCAGCATCGATGGCAAGCCGACTCGCCTGAAACACCAGGAATAAGGTGACCAAAGTCAGCGCGATCAGCACCAAACGACTCTTGCCAAAAAGGAAATCACTGAGGGCACGCTTCATTGGGAATCACCCCCTGCCAACGGCTTTCCTCCCGCTCCCAGGATGGGACGGTAACCCTTTTCGCCAAGGGCGAGCACCGAGTCGTCTTTCAATCGGAGTGGCAAAGAAAGGAGGCGCCGATCCCCCTCTGAAACTTTGAGGGAGCGCCACTCTTCATTCTCAGGAGATCTCAACAAGGTGACCCCTTCGGCACCAACGATGACGATGGTTCCGTCGGAAAGGTGTGCTCCTCCGAACAGAGTGGCCTCGGAACCGTGGGAGATCTTTTGCCAGTTGGCTTCAGATCCCTGCCAAAGATTTCCCCTGAGCCCCATCAAGATCCACTGATCCCCTTTGACCAGAATATCGAAAAGGGTTCCTTCATAGGGGGTCGGCAGGAGTGTCCAGCTCTTCCCATCATCCTGGCTTTTGTAGAGGGAACCGAACTCTCCAACGGTGACGAGTGCATCGTCGGTCTTCTTTACTGAATAGAGGTGAGGACCGTCTTCACTGATCAATCCTTGCTCCCAAGTCATCCCGTCATCAGAGCTGGTCAAAACTAACCCAAATGCACCGACCGCGACGATCTTTCCGGCACCCGAATCGATCACCGAAAAAAGTGCCAGGTCTTGGTCTGGGTCGTGATGCACCACCTGCCAGCTCTCACCAAAATCGCTGGAGCGCAAAACCGTGCTCTCATGGCCCACCGCGATGGCGACCCCGTCCTCACGGAGGATCACATCGGAGAGAAGCCTGCGAGTGGGCGCATCGATTTGTGCATAGCGATCGCCCCCGTCCTTCGAAAGCAGAATCAGGCCCCGTTCTCCGACGAGGAGAACTCGATCACCACTGACTGCCCCGGAGACATACAACGCCTCTGAACGCTTCTCCGGTGAAAGCCTTGCTGCCCGCTCAGGTAGAGGAGCGCCGACCTTTCCGGTCTTGGTTTTCCCGGTCTGATTTGCCCCATCTTGAGAGGAATTGCCGATCACCTCTGCACTGCTGAAGAAGATCAGCAATGCTCCAGCGACCACGGACAACAGCAGCAGGAAAGCGTGATGGACTTTGTTCAAATCGACCTTTTTCTGCCCCAAAACTCGCGGATACCGATGAATCAAACCAACTCTGAGAAATACGTTTCACACCGATTCGATGGCTGAAATGCCGACCGTCAATAATTGAGTTCAGCATTCCCCAGTAACAAAAGAAGCGGCTCCCCGATTCGGAGAGCCGCTTCAGTGTCACGATCCAGCGGTTTTATCTCTTGCCGCGACGCGAAAGTGCTGCAGGAGAAAAGTTGCTGTCCTTCAGGTTGCCAACCCACTCCTCGATCTGCCCCTCGGCGTTGAAACCGATGGTCAGGTAACGACCATTTTGTAAGTCGTAGTGCGAGATCAAGGTGTCGTAAAGGGCGGGCACGTCGTAATAAATGATCGGGTAGGCTTCAGAGACTCTCCACAGATTGTCGGAGTTGTCGTACTGGTCGATCACCAGTGCCTGCCATGAATCTTCGTCGAAGAAGAAGGTTCTGCGCTTGTACAGGTGGCTGGTGCCATCCTTGACGGTCGCATCGACTTCCCAAACGCGGTGCTTCTCATAGCGCAACATCTCCGGATTGAGATGGCCCGCTTGAATCAAGCTGCCAGGGTCCTTCTCCGCATTGTGTGCCTTGTAGCAGTTGTATGGCACCAACAACTCACGGCGCCCAACCAGTTTCCAGTCGTAACGCTCTGGGCTGCCGTTGAACATGTCGAACTGGTCGTTGGTTCTCTGGCCGTCACTGGCGGTACCCGGATTGTCGAAGGAGACCTGCGGAGCACGACGAACGCGACGAAGCCCTTTGTTGTAGATCCACGCTTTGCGTGGGTCAGTGGTCTGATCGAGGGTTTCGTGCACGTGCAACTTCGTGCCTGCCAGTCTTGGAGGGCCGATGACCCCCTGGTAGAACTTGGCGAGAATGTTGTCTGAACTCTCCGAAGTCATCCCCTCGGCGTTGTAACGGTAGAGCACTTCTTCCTCGATGGTCACCATGGTGTGACGGCCATCGGCAATCGGTGCAACCTGACCCACCGTTCGCTTCGTCGACTTTCCACGATAGCGGAGGATGTGATTCCAGATGCCGTGCAATCCCTCAGTGGGGATCGGGAATGGCGAAGTACGACGACAGTCTTCTACCCCGTTACCGTCATCGGTCAGCGATGCGGTGGAGGCATTCTCCTTTGACGCTGCGTAGATGTCTTCGGGGTAAGAAGCGGTACGACGCGACTGGTAGACATTCATCTTCCAGGTCTCCGGGTAGCGCTTGAGCATCGCCATCTGCCCCGGTGAGAGCACATCTTTGTACTTGTCCGCATTGGCGGCGGTCACGGTGTAGAGAACCTTGTCACCAGGGAAGGGATCGATGTAGTGATCCCCCGATTTCCAACCTGCCACCGGTTTCGTCAGTCCACCGGTCCAAGGAGGAATCGATCCATCCTTGTTCCCCGCCTTGATCGCTCCGATCGGCGTCAAATCTTTACCGAGGCGCTCTGCGCCATCCTGAGAAGGTGCGCCATGGGCAGCCATCAATACGAGGGCGACCAATAGCACGAGGGCTGTAATCCATGATCTGTTTATCATCGTCTCTCCTCCTAGAAGGAATAACTCGCGGTCAATGACATGAAGTCCCGGTCATTCAGGAGGTTGTAACGCCCCCCACCGAAACTGTTGGTGTAACCCAGGCGCACGTCCCAAAGGCCCAACGCACCGGTTCCCACCGAAAGACTCAATGTTTGGCGACCCTCGATGAAGTTCGCCACCGGTACCGGTGAGGTTCCTTTGATATCGTGGTAGTAGGCCACCTGGGGTATTAGCGGCAACGGGCCCATCGCGTTGAAGTAGGTCGCCCTGGAAAGAACGCGGTATCCCATCGAGACACTGTCGGGGAATGCATCGATCGACTCTGTTCCCGGTTGGATGCCCAGGGCAGTGAAGAACGGATTCCCGGTGGTGTAAGTACCTACCGCCTCGTAACGGAAATCGTTTTGGTCTTCCATCTCGTTGACGACGGTGGCTCCGAACTCACCCACCACAGCCACCTGATCCGCCCCGAAAAGTCCAGGGAAGAGTCGGCTGACGGTGAACTGTGCCTGCGCGACATCCTTGCGGACGTAACCGGTCACCTTCTCACCGAAGTCGAAGACTCCGAGTTGGTTCTGACCAAACACGGCGTTGAGGGGTGAGAGGGAAGCGAGAAGGATTTCGACGTCGTCCACTTGCAGTGGCTGATCGAGGTGAAGGGAGGCTTCACCCTGGATCGCCCAACCGGTGGTTCCCAAATCCGAGTTGAAGCTGACACCGAAGGTGGTGATATCTTCAGGGAACTCGAGGAAGTACTCCGCAGATCCGCCGTAGTCACCGGCGGCAAAACCTGCTTCGGTTCCGGTGATCGAACTGATCAGCGGCAAACGGCTGTGCAGATGGGTGTAGTAAAAACCCACTTCGGTTCCACCGAAGAGGTCACTGTACCAACGTGCAGAGAGACCAAACTGACCGGAGTCACTGGCTTCGCGATCACCGGTACGAGTCACGCCCACACCGACAGGGGCGTTGTAACCGGGGAACGCTGGCCCCGGCGGGTTGTCGATGACGTCAGGGTCGACACCGAATCCGAGGAGCACCACGTTTCCACCCGGTGAGGCGATATCACTGGTGCTGAAGAATGAGCCGTATGGCTCCAAGCGCGTCTTGCGGAATCCAAGCTGAACGAAGCCCTGAAGGTCCACCGTATCGGTGAGCTGGTAATCGAACTTCAGTGCTGGGACAGGGACCAATGCTTCCTTGATCTCTGAACCTGCAGCACGCAGCTTCGAAACGTCGACGGGGTTGATGGTATTGAGACCATTTTGGATGAAGGTGCTCTCACCCCAGTTGATGACCTGGCTTCCGAAGGTGAAGAGGATACTTTTTTCCCCCACCTCGAAATCACGGCGTACCCACGCATCGAGAAGCACGGCGTTTCTACCAGCGAAACGCTCGGTGGTTCCTGTCAGAGCCGGGCGCCCTTCCTGCAACACATCGCCTTCGCGAATGGCAAAGTCACGGAAGTAGAAGCCACGGACAAAGAACTCGTAGTCGTCGTAATCGACGGAAATCTCGTGAAGAATTTTGAAGTTCTTCGAAAAGAAATCACCGCGGTCAAAGTTCAGGTTTCCGTCGTCGCCATTGAGCGAGAATGCTGTTCCCCCATTGGTCGTTCCGATGATGGAACGATCCCGATCGGAGACTCGAACGGAGAAACCCATACTTGCAGTGGTATCAAACTGACCGGTCACTCTGCCGTCGAGCAGACTAAAGTCGACCGCCGGAACGCTTCCCGGAGTAAGAGTGATCATCAGCAACCCGAGCACGGCGAGTGTGATGCTTCGCAACGAAAATTGCGGGGATCGAACTCCTCGCATGTGGTGTACCTCCTTCGGTCCATCCTATGTCGGGACCGTTAGCATGAACGATCCTCGATTTCGAGCTTCGATTCTTCAGGGCAGCATCCCTAGCCGCACTTCCCAAATCTCACACCGATGAAACTTCGGCTGACCGTTGGCTCGGTCGGTGAAATTGGGCCACACGGGATCTTCATCCGATTCGGTGCGCTAAAGCCGTACGCTCCGCCACCGAAAGGAAGGAATCCCACCCCTGATGTCGAACTTGATTTCAAACGTTGATTTCGAACAGGAGATGGTGATCAACCCAGAGGTATTCCCCATCCCACTGATCCGGGAAAGATACGGGATTGGAGGGGGTTTAGACAAGGGGAGACCCCCAATAGAAGCAAAGAAGTTCTCACCCCAGCGGCACCCCGGCAGCGATTCCAAACCCCGAAATTCGGGCCATATCCCCAGATCATCGGAGCATCCCCCCACCTCTATGGCATACTCCCCCCAAGTCCTGGGGGGAGAGAATCCGATGCCTGAACAACCAGCCACAGAACCGAATGATGATTACTGGCCCATAGAAATCCCACTTCATGTCACCTGGGGGGATATGGATGCCCTTGGGCACGCCAACAACACCCGCTTCATCGGTTGGTTTGAGGAGACCCGGTTTGAGGTCTTCCGCCGAATCGGCCGCGGCGATCTTGGCCCCCACAGCCCCCAAGGGCCGATCCTTGCCAAAGTGGAATGCGTGTTTCGAGCACCGGTCGTGTTTCCGGAAGAGTTGGTCTCTGCCATCCGCGCCTGCGACATCGGCGAAGATCGATACACCCTCGAACACCGCATCACCTCGGTCACCCACGACCGCGTCGTCGCCATCGGATCTTCCCGGATCATCGAGGTCGATTACGCCAGCGGCGAAAAGATCCCTCTCTCTGCGGAAGTACGCTCAGCCCTACAGAAGATCAGCCGCTAAAGAACCTCACGGCTGATCGAAGAGGGAGCCTGGGCCGTCCACAAACAGATCCGGCATCGGTGCCACCTGCGGATCGCTGGCGTACTGATCGAAGTCGGTGACGCCAACGCCGGCGAGGATTTCATCGTCGAGAAGAAACTGCCCCGTCACTTCCCGGGAATCTTTCTGCACGAGTGCATGCCAGGCATCTGCCATGATCTGCGGCTTGCGCGTCGCCCGCCGATCAATCCCCGGTATCATCCGCAGCGCTTCCGTATCGATCACGGTGCGTGGCCATAGGGCATTGACTGCGATCCCGGCCGCACGAAACTCCTCAGCCATACCGAGGACACACATACTCATGCCATATTTGGAGATGGTGTAAGCGGTGTGACGAGCAAACCACACGGGGCTCATCGACAATGGTGGTGACAGATTGACGATATGCCCCCCCTCTTTCATCGCCGTCACCGCTGCCCGAGTCAGGGTGTAGGTTCCACGAACATTCACATCGAACATCAGATCGACCCGCTTCATCGGTGTCGCCGATACCGGAGTCAGATTGATCGCGCTGGCGTTGTTGACGAGTAGGTCGATCCCCCCAAACTCCTCCACACAGCGTGCAACCGCCGCATCGACCAGGTCGTCATCGCGGATGTCCATCTGCACCGGTAGTGCTTCTCCACCGGCAGCGCGAACTTCGTCCGCGGTCTCGTGAATCGTTCCCTGCAATTTCGGATGAGGGTCCACCGTCTTCGCAGCGATCACCACCTTGGCTCCATCCGCTGCAGCTTTCAGCGCGATCGCTTTGCCGATCCCACGACTCCCCCCAGAAATGAACACCACTTTGCCGGCGAGTGCGGCACCTTCCCCTGAGCTCATCCTTCACCTCCGACCCGCTTTGGATATTCGGGTCTGCGCTTCTCCAAGAATGCTTTCACCCCTTCAGGAAATTCTTCACCGCCGGCGCACTCACTGAAGTTGCGCGCCTCCTCTTCGAGGGCAGCAGCGAGATCATACTCGGGGGATCGAATCAGTCGACGGGTTCGCGCCAACGCTCCCGCAGGTCCGATGGCGAGTCCATGGCACCATTGCATCGTCGCCGATTCCAACTCCTCTGCGGGAACGGCACGGGCAAAGAGCCCCCACTCCTCCGCCTGCTTGCCGGAGATTCTATCATTGAGGAGCGCCATCTGCATCGCTCTCTGGCGACCCACACGGCGCACCAATTGATAAGTGGAGCCGCCGTCGGGGCTGGTGCCGATGCCACTGTAGGCGAGGGTCACCTTGCTGTCGTCGGCACAGACGACGAGGTCACACGCCATCGCCAAGCTCAAACCAAAGCCGGCGCAGGCACCGTGGACCTGGGCGACGACGGGAATCTCCATGCGGTCGATGGCGAAGATGCTTTCGTGAACCTTGCGGATCTCTTCGAGCACCACCTGGCGGCGTTTTTCCGGGTCCGCTTCCGCCTCGAACATGCCGGCAAACCACCGCAGGTCACCGCCGGCCATAAATCCTCGCCCCTGCCCCTTGATCCGTAAAACCCGAACCTGTGGATCGGCACCGATGGCACCGAGGACCGTCGAGAGTTCCGCCACCATGTCACCGTTGAGACTGTTGATCGTCTCCGGGCGATCGAGGATCAGGGTCTCAACCCCGTGATCGTCGATGCCACTTCTCTGTAGAGTTTCCAAGTCGGCTCCCCTTCCCGTCGACAGTGGTGATCCGGCCTTAAACGTCCCTAATCGGTTCCGTGAGGCCTTTCAGCGTCGATCGGCCGCCATGTTGAAGTCCAACCGGCTGTAGAACAAGGGATCGCTAACAAGGGGGCTGCGATGCGAACAGATGTTCGCTAAGATCGTCGCCCCCCACGAAAGGAGCTCCATGAATTCCCGAATCGCCACTTCTGAATCAGTGCCCGCTGCTGAGACTTTTCGCCCTGATCGTCGCCCTGATCG
>NHDG01000079.1 GCA_002167285.1 Planctomycetia bacterium TMED53 | reverse complement strand
CCCGACGACTGGTGGCAAGCGGTCATCGAAGTCGTCCAGGAACTCTCAAAGCAGGCAGACCTCACAAAGATCGGTGGCCTCGCTGTCAGCGGCCAACAACACGGTTCAGTTTTCCTGGATGACACTGGCGCAGTCGTAAGACCGGCAAAACTTTGGTGCGATACAACTACGACCGCCGAAGCTGAGCTTTTGACCCAGAAGCTGGGGCGATCTGTCCCTGTGGGCTTCACCGCTAGCAAGGTCACCTGGCTTGCTCACCATGAATCACAAAATTGGCAACGCACTGCCCACGTCCTGCTCCCCCATGACTTCATCAACTTCCGACTCACTGGATCACTGACGATGGAAGCGGGCGATGCATCCGGAACCGGTTGGTTCGATGTGAAAGAACGTCACTTCGACGAGTCGGCGATGAGCGCCGTCGATGAAAATCTGGCAGGCAAGGTGCCCAGGCTCCTCGAGACGGGCGAAGTAGCCGGCTACCTGACCGAGAGTGCGGCGGAAACTCTCGGATTGACGGCAGGGATCCCGGTCGCCCCCGGCGGCGGTGACAACATGATGAGCGCCATCGGTTCCGGGGCGACCCGATCGGGAGTGGTCGTCATGAGTCTGGGAACCAGTGGAACCGTTTTCACCCGAACCGATCAGCCAGTGATCGACCCCGAGGGCTTGATCGCTCCCTTTTGTTCCAGTGACGGCGGCTGGCTACCGCTCCTCTGCGTCATGAACTGCACCAACGTCACCGAGGAGATTCGTCACGCCTACTTCCCAGACGATCCAGATGCACTGCAACGCTTGACCGATCTCGCCGCCGCTGTCGAACCGGGCTGCGGTGGAGTCGAGTTTGTACCCTTCCTCCACGGAGAAAGGGTCCCCGACCTTCCCCACGCCACTGGCACCATCACTGGACTGCGCCCGGGATCGTTGTCACCGGGAGTGATCTTCCGCGCCGCATTGGAGGGCATCACCGCCAACCTGTGCTCGGGAGTGGCACGCATGAAACGCCTCGGCGTCGAGGTCGACGCCCTGCGCCTGGTCGGTGGCGGTTCGAAAAACCCGCTCTGGCGTCAAATGATCGCCGACACCCTGCAAGTTCCGATCACCCTGCCACAGGAACCGGAATCGGCGGCTTTGGGAGCGGCTCTGCAGGCCAGTTGGATCTGTGCAGGAGAGGGGAAATCAGGAGAAGGAACTTCAGAAATCTCCTGCCATGAAAAAACAAATCGCTGGGTTCCGGTCTCTTCTGAAACGATCACACCCGAGGCCACTTCAGCGGAGTCCTAAAAGGCGAGACTTCCCAAAGCATGTCGTGCGCCATTCGGATCGAGGTAGAAGATTTCATACTCACCGGTCAGATCTTCTGAGAGCACCAACCGGCGTCCAAGTTCTACATGCTCTTGAGAGGAACTGAAGCAGATCGTCATGTCGATTTTGCGATCGCGAACATTCGTGATGACTCGGGTTGGGAATTGCCCCGAGTTTCTTTGCCAAGGGCCCTCTCCCATGGTGATCGGGACATGAATCGAATCGTTAACCTTCGTCATTTTCCCAAAAGTTACCGAACCCACAAACAAGAGCGGTCGTGGCTCTTCTGTCACCATACGGACACCAGGCCCACAGCCCCAGGAACCAAACAAGAGCGAACCAAATAAGAGCGCAGCCAATAACAGAGAAATGTAACGATTCAATTTCGCCCCCATCGACAGCTTCATAATCATACTTCGAGAGTATGAGATGGTATCGTGAGGACGATTTCACTTCACGAAGAATATGGACTGTGATCAAGGCACTCGGTGGAGAGTCAACTCAGTTCCCAGCTCGTCAGATTCTGATTCGATCACCATCGTTTCACCTTTGATGATTCGAATCCGACCTTGCGCTTCAACGCTTCCGATGGAGGTCTTAACGACGATCCCTTCACCCAAAAGAGAAGCCAAGTAAACTTGCCCCTCATAGGTCACACCGGCGACCTCCAGTAGGTAACTGGCATCCTTGTATACGGTCAGATGAATCGCAGGCTTCAAAGTTTGCTGCACTTTGTTCCGCCAAGAGTTCCATACCGACTCGGTCACAGATCGAGAATTCCCGACTGTTTCGCTCGAATCCTGCACAACAGGCTCCGAACTCCAGGTCCCGATCGCCTGCACATACGTGCTCTGAGCAGCGCAACCCACCAAGGAAGAGATCACCAAGACAGAAGAGGCTGAAAGGAGCAACAATCGTTTTATCAAAGTAGGCATGTCAGATCTCCTTCCGGGTCAGGGGCAACGTCTATAAGCCTCTATCCTGTTCCCAGGGCCGAGAAGACAGAAAAACCTCCCTAACTCCCGGAAAGGATGCCCTGGGTGACCGGGGTACCCCCTGCACTTCCTACCTCCGGGCCTCTATCCTGCCAGTGAAAGCGACCAATAGAGGAGGCCCGTATGAATATGAGTTCCCATCGGGGGATTCGCACCGCGATTTTGTGTCTGCTGTACTTTGCCCAAGGGTTTCCCTACGGCTTTGTTCTCTACACATTGCTGACCGTTTTTCTCGATCAGGGATACACTCGAGATCAAGCGGCCATCATCTCTGGATTCTCTGTCCTGCCTTGGACCTTCAAATTCATCTGGGCCCCCCTCATCGATTCAGTTCGATTTCCTTCGATGGGCCTACGCCGCCCCTGGATTGTGTTTGCCCAATTAGGGATGGCGGTCACTCTGATTGCCAATGCCCGGGCAGGAGACCTGGGAAGCCTTGCTCCCGGAGAAACGATTGAAGTTTCATCATGGTTGGCGAGTTTGTTTGCATGGGTACCTGGTTCTACAGACGCAACCGCTGGGAATGAAATCAGCACCCTGGTATTCGTCGCAGGGATATTCTTCCTTCACAATGCTTTCGCTTCGCTTCAGGACGTTGCGACGGATGCCCTCGCCGTTGACATCCTCGAAGAATCGGAGCGCGGCAGAGTCAACGGCTTCATGTGGGGATCCAAGCTCTTTGGAATTACCGCAGGAACCACCGGCGGAGCCTATCTCATCAAACACTTCAATCTGAACTTTACCTTACAGGTCATGGCCATCGGCATCCTCGTCATTACTGCGTGCGTGCTCGCCGTTCGTGAAAGAGAAGGGGAAAAGAGGCTTCCATGGTCAAAAGGGGCTGCTGGAGCGACCCGCTCAAAAGCACTGAGATCTCCCATTGTTGTCCTCTCTGAACTTTTCAGAGCCCTTTCAAAGTGGACGACCGGCGCAGCTGTCGTACTCTCCATCATCACCTCGATCTCAGCAGGAATCTTTATTCCGCTTGCTTCCGATACCTTCATTAACGTCTTTCAGTGGGATTCCCTCGATTACAGTTCCGCCTTGGGAACTTGGGGCATCGGAGGTGAGTTGTGCGGCGCACTCATTGGGGGCTACCTGTGTGATCGGCTAGGCCGTAGAAAGATTGCCGCCATCGGTGGATTGGGAATGGGCATCGCCATGATCTCTTTCTCATTCCTCGTCAGCAAAGCGGCTGGAGATCCCACTTGGATATTGCCTGTCTTCAAGGGGTTTGTCGCATTCCAAACCGTTGCGCTTTTCAGCCTCTACATGAAGATCAGCTGGACCACTGCAGCAGCAACTCAGTTCACGCTTTATATGGCTGTCAGTAATTTTGGAACCTTTATCGGTAACGAGATTGCTCGGATTGAGGATATGGAGCGAGCTGAGCTCTTCATGATCTCCGGCGTATCTGCTTTGGTACCATTGGCAATGATCTTTTTGTTGCGCCCTGACAGCATCGTGGAGCTCAGAAATAGAGAAGAGAGCTCTTCATGAAAGCTCCCAGCTATCTAATTATTCTCGTAACTGTTTCACTGATTTCGACGTTGAGCTTAGGCCAATCCACGGACGGCACAGCCGAGAAATCGTTGGAAGAAAAAGTCGATGCCATCCTTGATTCCATCGTGAATCCGAATCAGCCCGGCTGCACCATCGCCGCCTTTAAGGCTGGAGAACTTGTTTTTGCCAAGGGCTATGGACTCGCCAACCTTGATCACGACATCACCAATACAACAGGGACCGTATTCCGCATCGCTTCTGTTTCAAAACATGTCACCGCTGCTTGTATGCTGCTATTGGAAGATGAAGGTCTCATCGATCTCGACGCTGATATCCGTGACTACATTCCAGAACTGTATGATCACGGCCACAAAATTTCCATCCGCCATCTGTTGCACCATACCAGCGGGCTGCGGGAATACTCTTCACTGATGATGATGTGCGACATCGAGGAATCTGATAATTGGGAAAAGGAAGAAGCTCTGCGGATGATCTGTCGTCAACGGGGGCTCGATTTTGTTCCCGGCGAGCGCTACTCATATTGCAACTCCGGTTATTTTCTGTGCAGCATCATCTGCGAAAGAGTTTCAGGAAAATCTCTTCGCAAGTTTGCCGACGAGATGATTTTCAAACCATTGAAGATGAACCAGACTCACTTCCATGACGAATCGACTGAAGTAGTCAAGAAGCGGGCCAATGGCTACTCACCGGCAGGGCAGGGTCGATATCGCATCGATGAAACAGGTCTCGATCAAGTCGGTGACGGTGGCTTGTACACCACGGTGCATGACTTCGGCATTTGGACCCAAGCACTCTTGGATGACTCCTGGAAGCCGGGATTGCTGAAGCGAATGCTCAGCAAGTTCAGCCTCAACGATGGCGAGGAACTCGATTACCGTTTCGGTATCGACGAATCTTCCTATCGCGGCTTTCGTACCCTGTCCCATGGTGGGGCCTGGGTCGGCTACCGTTCACAGATGTGGATCCTCCCCGATGAAGGCTGGGTCTTTCTCTGCTTTGCCAATCGCAGCAACTTCAATCCCTCCAGAGTCCTGCGCCGCGTCAGTGAAGTCATCGCAGAGGATCTCTTCAAAGATGCTCCCGCACATGACTGGGGCAACAGGAGAAGAGGCGGCGGAGAAAAAAAGGAGCCAGAGTTCGTCAAAGACTGGAATCCTGACGACTTCACAGGCCTCTATTACTCCGACGAGTTACAGGTCACTTGGCGGCTGGTCAACAAAGCTGGAAAACTACTTTTGATCGACTGGGACGAGGATAATTATCCGCTGCAATTGACCACAGACGGCCGATTGATGGGGAAACCTAACTGGTTACGACTTCGGATCGAAAAAGATGGTACCCAAAATGTATCTCAACTTGAATTTGGATCTGGTGTCCCCGCAGGAATCATCTTCAAAAGGTACCAGTAAGGAAAATGGGTAGCTGGATTTCACCGATGGAAAGAGAACTCATGTCATTCACAAAATCGCTCTTCTTCTACGGCCTTGTTTTCGGGCTTTCGATTTTTCTTTCCGCTGAAGCTATAGGCGGTGAAAAGCCCAACCTGATCAGAGTATTTCTTCTTGCCGGTCAATCGAACATGGAAGGTCACGCCGTCGTCGATCTCGATCACGAAGACCATTACAACGGCGGCCGTGGAAATCTGGAAAAACTGCTCGAAGATCCCAATTGGAAACCGCGGCTATCCCACTTGCGCGACAAGAACGGTGAATGGACTTCAAGGGACGATGTGTTTGTCCGCTATCGTCCTGAGCGTGGCCCCTTGAAAACAGGCCCACTCTCCATCGGCTATGCGGTCCATGAAGGCAAACACCACTTTGGCCCCGAACTGCAGATCGGTCATCGTCTCGGTCAAGCTTCCAAGGATCCTGTACTGTTAATCAAAACTTGCTGGGGAGGCAGAAGTCTGCACGTCGATTTTCGCCCACCATCAGCGGGCGGGAAAACCGGCCCGGCCTACAAACAAATGGTGAAAGAAATTCATGAAGCTCTCGCCAAGATCGATCAAGAGTTTCCCCAGTTGGCCGGCAGAAAACCTGTGATCTCCGGCTTCTTCTGGTTCCAAGGCTGGAATGACATGTATCAAGATGGAGCACTGGAAAACTACTCACAAAACTTCCTTCACCTGGTCGACGATCTTCGCAAAGAGTTCAAGGTTCCTCGACTGCCCGTCGTGATCGGACAAACCGGTAATGCGGATAACAGTCAGCTACATGCGGCCCAAGAAGCCCCCTCCAAGAGCGATTCCCACAAGGGCACCATCGCCTACGTTCCAACGCGGCAATTCCGATATAAGGCAGAAGACTCGCCGAATAAGACTCACGGTCACCATTGGTTCGGACATGCCGGGAGCTACTTCGAAGTCGGTGATGCCATGGGCAAAGCGATGGTCGAGCTGATCTCGGGCAAGAAAAGCAAACGCTGAAGATCGAGGAATCTGGCAGCGTTTTCTTGACCCTCCGCGGAATATTGACGATGCTGGCCATTCTGGAGGTACGCCTTGCTCAACCCCGGCGGAGATTTGGATCTAGATTGGGTTCTCTCAACCCGAATCAATCGTTCAGCGATTGAACGTAGGGCGAAATCCCTCTCTGGTAGAAGATCTGTCAAAAAGGATTGGCAAGTCGGCTGGCTGGCCCATGCCGTCCGCTGCATCGATCTGACCACCCTCTCCGGAGATGACACTCCCGGAACCGTCAAACGGCTTGCCGCCAAAGCAAAGAACCCTGTCCGTCGCGACATCCTGGAATCTCACGGACTTCCCTTGGATCTTCACTGCGGAGCAGTCTGCGTCTATCACAACTTGATCGACACCGCGGTGAAGGAGTGTGACGACAGCCCCGTCAATGTCTGCGCGGTCTCCACCGGTTTCCCTGCGGGTCAAATTCCCCATGAAATGAAGCTGGAGCAGATTCGCTCTTCGGTTGCCGCCGGTGCCCAAGAGATCGACATCGTCATCTCACGACCGCTCGTTCTCGAAGGGCGCTGGAGTGACCTACACGATGAGGTGCGTAGTTACCGTGAAGCCTGTGGAGATCAAGCATGCTTGAAAACGATTCTCGCAACCGGAGAGTTAGGTGACCTTCGACAGGTGGCTAGAGCTTCGAGAGTCTGTCTTGGAGCCGGTGCTGATTTCATCAAAACCTCCACCGGCAAGGAAGCGGTCAATGCCACATTGCCGGTTGCCTTGGTCATGCTGCGGGCGATTCGTGAGCATCAACAACGCAGTGGCCACTTGGCCGGGTTTAAGCCCGCGGGCGGGATTCGTACCGCCAAAGAATCGATCACGTTTCTGATGCTGGTGAAGGAAGAGCTGGGGCTGGAATCGATGCGTCCCAATCGCTTCCGAATCGGAGCCTCGTCGCTATTGGCAGACATTGAGCGACAACTCGAGTTTCATGCAACCGGCCGGTACTCTGCCCACCACCGGCACCCGATGGGATAATTACGATGTCCAATGATGCATCCAATCCGGCACAGGTACTCGAATCTCTCGACTGGGGCCCCGCTCCGGAAGATCAACGTACTGCCCTCGAGTGGATCGCCCGCAGTGGGGAAAATCCGTCGCACTACATCGGTGGTGAGTGGATCCCATCCGAATCTGGACAAACCTTCGTGACGAAGAACCCGGCCAACGGAGAGACTCTCCGGGAATTGGCCACCGGAACTTCTGCAGATGTCTCCAAGGCTGTGGAAGCGGCCAGAGCTGCTCAAGGACCATGGCAAGAACTTGGGCCAGAGGGGCGCGCCCGTCACCTTTACGCCCTCGCCCGCGGCATCCAAAAACAAAGTCGCCTCTTTGCAGTCGTCGAAACTCTCGACAATGGCAAACCGATTCGTGAGACACGAGACATCGATATTCCCCTCGTTGCTCGACACTTCTACCACCATGCCGGCTGGGCGCACATCCTCGAAGAAAGTCATCCCGATGCCCAGCCTTGGGGTGTTTGTGGGCAGATCATTCCATGGAATTTCCCTCTGTTAATGCTGGCATGGAAAATTGCTCCAGCATTGGCATGCGGAAATACGGTGGTTCTTAAACCGGCAGAATGGACTTCGCTCTCCGCCCTCCTCTTTGCAGAACTCTGTGAAAAAACTGGACTTCCCGCAGGAGTGGTGAACATCGTCACCGGAGCTGGCGAAACAGGTGCGGCACTCGTGGAACATGAGGATGTGGACAAAGTCGCCTTCACCGGTTCGACAGAAGTGGGACGTATCATTCGTGAGGCCACCGCCGGAACCGGCAAGGGTCTAACCTTGGAGCTGGGCGGGAAGAGCCCTTACATCGTTTTTGAAGATGCAGACATCGATAGTGCTGTCGAAGGACTCGTCGATGCGATCTGGTTTAATCAGGGTCAAGTCTGTTGTGCCGGGAGTCGCTTACTGGTTCAGGAATCTATCGCCGCGGATGTCCATTCGAGGATTGAAGCGCGGATGAATAAGCTTCGGGTTGGTAATCCCCTCGACAAAGCCATCGATATCGGAGCTATCGTCGATGGTGAACATTTACAACGGATTCAAACGATGTGTGATCGTGCCAAATCAGATGGGGTGACCTGCATCCAACCGGAACTGGATCTTCCTGCTGAAGGAAATTGGTTTCCACCAACCTTCTTCCCTGAAGCTCCACTTTCCTCAGAAATCGCCACAGAAGAGGTGTTCGGGCCGGTACTTGTTTCGACCACATTCAGAACCCCTGCTGAAGCGATCAAGATCGCCAACCATACCCGCTACGGCCTTGCTGCCAGTGTTTGGAGCCAAGATCTCGACACTACCCTCCATGTCGCCAGAAAAGTCAAAGCCGGAACCGTTTGGGTGAACGGTACCAATATGTTTGATGCTTCCAGCGGCTTTGGCGGCATGAAGGAGTCGGGGTTTGGCCGTGAAGGCGGTGTCGAAGGCCTCAAGGCTTACCTGCGAAACGAAGCGGAAGGCCCCAACAAACCCGAAGCAGCACCCGTTCAAATTCATCCAGTTGCAGAATCAGAGATCCCCGACCTCGATCGCACCGCAAAGCTGTGGATCGGAGGCAAGCAAGTCAGGGCTGATGGTGGAAATTCCTATCCGGTACTCTCCCCATCCGGAGAAACCGTGGGACTTGCTGCGCTCGCAAATCGCAAAGATGTCCGCAATGCTGTCGAGGCCGCTGGCAAAAGTTCATGGGCCTCGATGACCAGCCACGGCCGCGCTCAAGTCCTTTGGTTCATCGCAGAAAATATGGAATCTCGACGTGAAGATTTTGTGCGACTCCTCATGGAACTGACTGGTGACCAGGAGGATTCGTGCCGATCAGAGTTTGATATGGCCGTCGGTGAATGGACGAAGTGGGCTTCGTGGTCAGATAAGCACGATGGTCAAGTTCACGATGCTCCCTGGCGCGGGTTGGTCTTGGCGGTTCATGAACCGTTTGGAACCGCTGCTGCAATCTGCCCAAACATCGCAAACATTCCTTTGCTCTCCTTCGTCTCGATGGTCGCGCCTCTACTCGCTGCAGGGAATCACGTAGTTGCAGTTCCCAGTGTTCACTCTTTGGCTGCCGTCGAGATGTGCCGGGTCTTCGAGTATTCAGACCTGCCTGCTGGCACACTGAACTTGCTGACCGGTAATCCTGCTGAATTGGCACCGGTACTCGCAGCTCATGATGCGGTCGATTTGATGTGTACCTATGGCCATGGAGATCTCAATGAGGAGATCGAAAAGTTGTCTTCCGGAAATATGAAGGTTTGCTGGAAGATGGGTACATGCACCGATTCTCCCCTGGAAATGCTCGATAGAGCCTCCCAGATCAAAAATATCTGGCTGCCTCACGGAGTCTGAGAACACCGACATTCGCCAATTTCGACAAATTCGCTCCCATATCGGAAACTTGATATGGAGGGAGTCCCCCTCCGCAAGTTCTAGCATTCAGGGGGCGAAATGACTCAGGAAAATGGATCACGGCAAGACGCCAAAGTCCTTCTGCCAGACTCCACCGTGGGAGAATCGGTCTTCGTCAATGAGCGACAACCCACTCCATCGGTAGGAGTCATCTACGAAAATGACGCTTGGTTAAAACCTCTCTTCGAAGCGTTATCGAACTCCGGAATTTCCCATGAAGGTATCGATGTTCGCGCTCATGGATTCGACCTCCTTGCAGCCCGCAAACACACCCTCTACCTCAATCGGGTCTCCCCTTCTTCCTACATGCGCGGTAACGCTGGAGCGATCGCCCACGCCCATGCCCTATTGGCAACTTTGGAAGCCACTGGATCGATGGTCGTCAACGGTTCGCGATCCTTCCGCATGGAAACGAGTAAAGTTTCTCAGCAATTATTGATGAACGGACTCGGTGTCCTCACCCCTGAGACCCATGCCATTTCCAATCCTGCAGCGATTACTGAAATGATCGATCAGCTTCGATTCCCGCTGATTCTGAAACCTGACACCGGTGGCAGTGGAGCACTGATCAGACGTATTGAAAATCGTGAGCAGCTCATGGCGCTCATCGATGATCCGGAGGTGTTCCCTTCAGGTCACTTGATGCTTCTGCAAGAAATCATCACCTCTGTCGATGGAACCATCTCGAGGGTGGAGTTCGTCGATGGTGAGTTTTTACTAGCGATGAAGGTCAAACCCCAAAACACCTTCAATCTCTGCCCTGCAGAAGGTTGCCCAAGAAACCCCATCGAAGCTGGCGTGATCGCCGATGCGACCTTCGAAGCATGGCCCGATGTTCCACAAGATGCGGTCGCCCAGGCGCGCGAAATCCTTCGCGCTGCCCAATTAGACATCGGTGGTGTCGAGTGGATGGATACTGCGGACGGTCGCAGGGTCTTCATCGACATCAACGCCACAAGCGTCTATCGTGAAGACATGCAGAAAGCTCTCGGAGTCGATGGATTCCAGGTGGTCTGTGATTACCTGACCCGGGAACTGGCCAAGGAAGCGGCAAAGTCTGAACTGCGAATTCCGCGGAGGCTCGGATAATGACGACTTGGGATCATGTCATCATCGGCGGCGGCATCATGGGGGCCTCCCTGGCCTACCAGCTGACCCGCCATGGCAATGATAAAGTGCTCCTCATCGAAAAGTCTTTCCCGGGAGCAGGATCCACTGGCAAATCTGGAGCAATCCTGCGGCAGCATTACTCCCACGAAATTACCGTCGCCATGGCCCGTGAGGGTCTTGATTGGTACTCCCGATTTGAAGAGGAGCATGGCCGCTCTATCTCTTTTAATCGCCCCGGAATGGCTTTCATCTGCACCGACGACAATCGTCCCAATTTGGAGCGTAATGTTGAGCTTCAAAAACAACTGGGCGTTCAAACTGAGATTATCGATTCTTCAGACCTGCGTGAACTGGAACCTGGGGGCACCTTCAGAGATGACGAGTGCGCCGCTTGGGAATCAGAGGCTGGAAATGTCCAGCCTGTGCAGGCAGTGAATGAAATCCTCACTGTTGCCAGAGAACAAGGTACAGAAGTGCTGTTCGGACGAAGAGTGGTTTCATTGATCGAAAACAATTCAACGATCACTGGAGTCACCCTTGATGATCAACAGCAGATCTCGGCGGGTAATGTCGTAATATGCGCAGGCCCTTGGTCTGGGCAAATGCTCAAGGAGGCTGGGGTTTCACTCCCGCTTACGGCGGTCAGGCCGGAGCAAGCATTCTTTGAACCTCCTCCTGGAGCTCACGAGCGTCGATTGATCTACGGCGATTTGACCAATGGCCTCTATTGGAAACCAGAACTTGCAGGGTGGACCCGTGTGGGACTCCTCGACATGGACGAAGACGCCGTCGTCTCAGACCCCGATCACTATGACGAAGGGGTCTCCCATCAGTTCATTCAAGGGTGTAGACAGAAACTGTCGCGAAGATTACCCCACTATGCACACTCTCCTTCTTGGGGAGGCGTCGGAGCCCTCTATACAGTGACTCCCGATTCCCATCCTGTCATTGGACCTGTTCCAGGACGGGAGGGCGCATGGATCGTCAGTGGATTCAGTGGCCATGGATTCAAGATGGCTCCTGCTGTCTCCAGAGGCGTGGCTTCGATCCTCGGATCCGCACCTGCTGGATCCTTTGATCCCGACTTCTTCTGCCCACTGCGATTCGACAAGGGAAGCCCGATAGAAGTGACTTACGGCTACGGCATACTGGGCTGACTTACCCCTGCCGGGTGTTACCATCCGGCATGAATACAATTTCCCTCACATCCATGCTGTTGTGGCTGACCTTCGGTCAGTCGATCCACGCGCCTTCCAACGATCAGACGACCGTCGAAGCTCCTCCAAATATCGTCATCGTTTTCACCGATGATCAGGGGTGGGGCGATCTCTCCTGTTATGACTCCGAAGATATTCCGACTCCGAATATCGATCGACTCGCCCAGGAAGGAATGCGCTTCCTCAACTTTTACACCAGCCAACCGGTCTGTTCGGCGGCACGGGCATCACTGCTTACAGGGTGTTATGCCAATCGGCTCGGCATCTCCGGTGCGCTGGTTCCCTCCTCGAAGATTGGCCTCCATCCCGAGGAGTTGACCATCGCCGAAGTAGTCAAACCATTAGGCTACGCCACCGCGTGTTATGGGAAATGGCACCTGGGTCACCACCCTCAGTTCCTACCGACCGCCCAAGGCTTTGATGAGTACTGTGGCATCCCCTACAGCAACGATATGTGGCCAGGGCATCCCGAATCACCGAAGGCGTGGCCTCCACTTCCCTGGTATGAGCAGGACAAGCCTGCCAGAATCATCGAAGACCTCGATGACCAGGAGCAAATCACTGCCGAGCTGACCCGAAGAGCGGTCGATTTCATCGACAGGAATGCCGGAAATCGATTTCTCCTCTACGTCCCTCATTCGATGCCCCATGTTCCTCTCGCAACCACTGCAAAGTTTCGCCAGACGAGCCGCTTTGGTCCATATGGAGATGTCATCCGTGAAATCGACGACTCCGTGGGGCAGATCATCGCCACGCTCGAGAAGCATGAGATTCTCGACGAGACTCTGGTGATCTTCACCAGTGACAACGGCCCTTGGCTTTCATACGGGGATCATGCTGGAACCACAGGGGGCCTCCGCGAAGGCAAGGGCACCACCTTTGAAGGAGGTGTCCGAGTTCCCTTTGTAGCTCGCTACCCCAAAGTGATCCCTGCGGGATCCCAATCGACCGCCAATTGCATGACCATCGATCTTCTGCCGACCATCGTTGAGTTGACTGGTGGCAAAGCTCCTGAAAGAAAAATAGACGGAATCAGCATCGCTAATATTTTAAAGAGTGATGACCCATCTCGTCATGAAACTGGGCGCCCCCTTTTCTTTTGGTATCACCGAGGAAACCTAGAAGCGATGGTTTGGCGAAAATGGAAACTGCATTTCCCTCACCGGTATCGCTCATTAGAAAATCGCGAGCCTGGAAACAACGGCATCCCCGCCAAATACAATTACCAAATGCAGCAACCTCTCTCTTTGTACGACCTGAGCACCGATATCGCTGAAACCACAAATGTTTCAGAACAAAACCCTGAAATTATGGCAAGACTCTTGGAGATGGCTGCCGAAGCTCGCCGGCAACTGGGAGATGGCTTGACCAAGTCTGAAGGGGAAGAAAATCGTCGGCCAGGATCTATCGAATCAAATTAAATCAGTACTTTGATAAAAAAAGTGCCCGTGGAGCTGAGCTCCACGGGCACTTTTTGAATCTCTCTCAGGACTAGAACGAAGCCGGTCGTGGCGCGGCTTGTCCCTCTGCTGGGACTCGCTTGAGCACGAACTTTTGCTCAAACTCCTGCACAGCAGTCTCGCGGGTGATGTCTTCACCCTCCCACCAAGCCCACTCGAAGTCAACTTTGATGGTTTTGGAATCGATCAGCAACATTTTGTTGATCGTGCTGACAACTGCTCCGTTGCCATATTCAGCATCGAGAACTCGCAGCTGACATGGAGTGCCATTTCTCTCGGTGTACGGCGAGATGAACCCATTGCAAACCAAACCATTGGACCCAATCTCGGTGTAAGCAATACGGCACTTCTCTACATCGTAGTAAAAAGTTTGAATGGAACTTTCTTTGAGAAGGTCCTGCTTGTACTTCTTGGTCTCAACGACGAGACAAGTCTCATTAGCTGCCCAGTAACCACTCTGCTCAACCCGCAAGCGCTCCCCTGCGGCGGTGAAGTTATCTGATTGCCATTCACTGGCAAGAGCAACGAAGGGGCCGAGTGCTTCCTTGAGCGGATTCACTTTGATACCAGTGACATTCCAAATCTGGTTCAAAGGACTCCCATTAACATTCACTTCGCTGATCACCACATTGAAATTGCCGTTTTTGATAGTGCGCTCGATCAGCACATTCGAACCGGCGATTCCCTCTTCTTTTGCCTGGCCGATCCAGCGGAAAGTGTCACCGACAACTGCGTCAAGATACTCATCAAACACAGAGATTTTTTCGCCAGCAACAAAGTAACCGTGGGATTCAAGACGGTTCTTGTTCTCATTCCACTGAATAAAGTAGGTTCCACTGCTGACCGCTGCATTGTCAAAAGTGATCGTCTCAGCGGTACCGAACAGGCCTCCGGTGTTGAAATCCCTGCGGTATGACACTGTTGCTTTGACTGGCGTCCCAATGGGGAAACCTGAAAGCTCTTCACTCAGTGCATATTCAAAGTTCCACTTACCCACCAGTTTGTTCATCACCTGGTTGGCTGTGACCTGATTGATCACGAGTTCATCGACGACACCGGTAAGGTTAACGTCGTCGATTGGAACTGTTCTGGACTGGGTCACAATGCTCCCCGGCTGGGCGAGCAAATCTGCCCCTGAAAAAATGAAAAGAAGTGCCACAAGGCACATCATCCCCTGATTGTTCATACTTCCCCTCTCTCGAACCCATGAAGTCCGTGTACCTACCACGCGGACTGGGCCCGTTTCCCTGTGCGAAAGGTACACAATTGGCGACAAGGAAAGCAACAGAGGATTCTGATGCGGTCGCTCTTAACCCCTTGAGCGAAGCGCTCTTAGACAAGCATCCGCGAATAGAGCCCTAGCTGAGGGGTACTGGAGCAGAAAGAGGCTTGGCTCGATTAACTCCAATTCGGCGACCAGAGGATCACCTTTTTCATCACGAACCGTATCAACTCTTCCATAAATGGGCTCACCAGGTGCGCAATCGAAGGCCTTCTGGCCGATGATTCGATCCTCAGAAAGGACCGTTCCACCGATCTCAACGCTCTCTTCCTGGCCAATAAAACGCGGGGATTTCACGACGCAGTGGCTCCACTCTCCACCGAGATATACGTTTGCTCGCTCCCCGCCTTCCTCAACAGATTTGATGAATGGTTGAAGAAGCCAATCCCTATCTGATCCATGCTCTTGGATAAACTCTCTCGCCTTGCCAACTTCTCCCTCAGCAAAAAAATGCGTCAGCCACGACCCCGCGGAAACCGCAGGCTTGATGACGAATCTTTCACAATTCAGATCGTCGAGCTGGCGATCGAACTCTCCCGTATCGATTCCCTTTTTAAGCAAGCGCGTCGGAACCACGGGCACCCCGGCATTTTGCAATTCGATCAGGTAACTCTTGTGCAGATTCCAGCGCACCATTTCAGGCGGGTTGATAATTTCGACCTGTGATTCAGCTCGATCGAGCCACTGGCGAAACAATTGTTCCTTCCAGGGATAATCCCAACACGATCTCAAAACGAGCAGATCAAACTTTGATAAATCTTGATCCGGATCATCCCAGGAGACCAAACTCGCCGCCGCGCCAGCTTCACGGATGGCCTCCAGTTGGATTTCTTCATCAAGATCTGGTTCCGGCATTTCGGTACAAGTGACGAGTCCTATATCAGGCAAGTTGACCTCCTAGTACAACATCCAAATCTTCGATGAGGTCTTCTAGATCCTCGACGCCACAAGCCACTCGAATCAACTCGTCGGTAACTCCCTGCGCGATCCTGACCTCTCGATCAACACCCGCATGGGAAGAAGAAGCAGGACGGGTAATCAGTGTCTCGACCCCGCCAAGACTCGGAGCATTTGCCATCAATTTGGTCGAAACACAAATCTGCTGTGCCTGCTCGACACTTCCATCGATCTCGAAGGAGAGAACTCCGCCTCCCCTACCACCCATATACTTCTGACACTTTTGAAAATCCGGATGATCTTCGAGTGTCGGATGGTTGACCTGCTTTACCCGTGGGTGATCGGACAGAAAGCGTGCCAAACCGTCTGCATTTTGACATTGACGATCGACTCGAAGGCCTAGGGTTCTGAGACCACGGTAGAGTAAGAAACAGGCGTGCGCATCGAGATGCCCCCCCAGCAAGTTGAGACATCTGCGAACCTTCTCAACCATTTCATGACTTCCGGCGACTAGCCCTGCAGCAATATCCCCGTGCCCGTTGAGCCCCTTAGTCGCCGAATGAACCTCTAAATCGAACCCATGCTCCACAGGTCGAAACAGAACCGGCGTGGCAAAGGTCGAATCGATCACAGTGACGATTCCGTGAGATTTGGCCCAATCAGTGAGCCTCTGAAAATCAGGAATCCGGCACAGAGGATTCGAAATCGCTTCGCAATATAAAACCTTTGTTCCTGGAGGAGGGTCTTGAAAGCTTTGGGGGTCAGTACCGTCAAAGCGGTGAACTTGAACTCCCCATCTTTGAAGATCCCCGGAAACAAAACTTTCGGTTCCACCGTACAAGCGATTCTCTGCGAGAAGTCCATCTCCCTCACTAAGCAGTGCAAGAAGGGTAGAGGTGATGGCTGCCATACCACTGGAAGCGACCAATGCTGATTCGGTTCCGCAGACCAATGCTAACTTTTCATGAAGACTGACATGACCTGGAGTATTGGAGAGCCGGATGTACTCGCCATCGTGATAGTCATTGCCCTCTTTTTGTTCGAAGGTGGCACTCTGGAAGATGGGGGGAACTACCGCCCCACCGATACGGGGATTCGGATCACCACCGTGAACCAAACGAGTCTGCATACCTTTCATGATTCCTCCTCAGCAAACGCCAATAGTGCCCCCCCTGGAGAGTGGAATCCACCCTTCAGGAAGAAGGTGATCCATCTGGGCCAATCTCTACAAGGGGAGTTTTTGCCAGTTTCTCTTCTTGGGCCTCCGCAGAATGCCGACGAGTTCGAAAGTAGTGAGGGAGCCAAGCCTCTGCGGGTTCAATACTGCTGAGAGTTTCCACTGCGAGATCGTCACGTACAAAAAATGCATTCGTCCCCGTCGATTCGACATGAACCAATCGATATCCCAGGCTCTTACCAAGAGCCGTCATCGCTTGAAGACTCGCACCGAGATGCCAACCCCTGACATCGTGTCGGAAAGGGTCATGTCCTGATTCAGAAGCTTCAAAGGGAACGGTGACAGATCTTTCAGGTCCAAATGAAGCGTTGACTTCGACCACAAAAACTGCGGGCTTAAACTCTTCCAATCCCCTCCAGATCCAATAATCCCAACCGTCTACATCGATCGATATGACGTCAGCTTTGAATCCGCTGAGCGAATCGGTGAGGACTGCAGCGGCATTTTCAGGCGTGATCATGCATGCTTGAAACTTCGATAAATCTTCCGCTTGTTCCGAAGCATAAAATTTTTGAGCCCGCTTTATCTGTTCATTGTTTGCGTCGATCAGGACTCCACGCCAACCAAACTCACAAACCAACAATGCCGCGTTACTCTCTTCCCCGGCCCCACATCCGATTTCGACGATGACACCAGCTTCAAATCCGGTTCGATTCAAGATTTCAAGAAGGCAGCCATCCTCTCCATTTTGTGAATAGCAGCCCGCTTCGTATCCACGAATGGCATCGGAAAACTCCGAGCTTCCAGCAAAACCATTTTGATTCGATTTCAGCGCCGGATATACCCGCCCCAAAACCGTGCGAATCGAACGCTCCATAGCGTCGATTTTTGCATGAAGAGAACGAATGTCGGGATGACCCAACCAACGGCGGAAGCTGCGCCCCACCTTTGAGAGTTGATCTCGGATAACTCTCCAGCCCCTCATCGAACCACCCTCCAATAAATTAGCCTACAGAACTACCTCTCACAGGCCCCGTCTCGCTTGACTTAGTCGTGCCCTGAAACGATCCTCACAGTAGATCTTGGAGGTCTGATTACCATGGTCAAGGAACTGGCAACAAAGTACGAACCCGGCGAGGTGGAACCTGCGATCACCGACCGTTGGTCTGAAATGGACGCTTTCAGGGCAATCCCCGATGAGCGCGAGGATCGCTACGTCATCATGATGCCTCTTCCAAACGTCACTGGCGCCCTGCACATGGGACATGCCATGGACAATGTCATGCAGGATCTGTTGAGTCGCTGGCACCGTATGCAAGGGGATAACACGCTGTGGATGGCGGGTACCGACCATGCCGGTATTGCGACCCAAGCCGTGGTCGAAAAGCGCCTCCTCGAACTAGAGGGGAAAACGCGCCACGACCTCGGCCGTGAAGGCCTCGTCGATCGAATCTGGCAATGGAAGGACCAGTACCAGAAGCGAATCGTCTCACAACAGGTCGCCATGGGCTGCTCCTGTGATTGGGACCGCCAACGCTTCACCATGGATCCTGTTTGCGCACGGGCAGTGACTTGGACTTTCTTTCACATGTTCAAGGACAGCCTGATTTTCCAAGGTGACCGGATGGTCAATTGGGATTGCCACCTGCAAACCGCTGTTGCCGATGATGAAATTGAATACAAAACTGTTGATGGCCACTTCTGGCATCTTCGCTATCCGGTCATCGATCCTCAGCCGGGAGAACCTGAATATGTGGTGGTTGCCACAACCCGTCCCGAAACGATGCTTGGAGATACTGCGGTTGCCGTCCATCCCGAACCAGGAAAAGTTCTCCAAGAAAAGTTGGATCAGGCGCGTGAGAAACTCGCAGAATCCACCGATAAAAACCGGGAGGAATGCGCAGCAGAGGTTGAGCGCCTGGAAAACAGGATCTCCGAAGTTTTGCCTAAACTGGAACAGCTGGCAGCAATGGCCATGGCAGGGCGTAATCTCAAGTTACCGATTCACGATCGGGAGATTCCGATCCTGGCAGATGAATGGGCCAAACCGGAATTAGGTTCGGGGTGCGTAAAAATCACCCCAGCCCACGATCCAAATGACTACGAAGTTTGGCAAAGACATAAGGATCGCATCACCGCGATCAACCTACTGAACCCGGATGGCACTCTGAATGAGAATGCAGGCCCCTGCCAGGGGCTCGATCGCTTCGAGGCTCGAAAGAAGGTGGTCAGTACCTTTAAAGAACTGGGGCTTCTCGACAATATCGAAGATCGCAAGGTTGAGGTTGGGCACTCGGATCGCTCGAAGACCCCTGTTGAACCTTACCTTTCCCTGCAGTGGTTCGTCAAAATGTCCGATGTCGAAGGAGGCGTCACTTGCGGTCGTGGACTTGATCACGAGTTCAAGGTCCCCGGTCTCGCCCAGGCAGCCATCGATGCAGCCACTAACTGGAAGTCTCCAACAGGTAGGTCTGTGACTTTCCATCCCGACCCTGAACGCTATCGCAACACCTACGTCAATTGGCTCGCAGAAAAACGTGACTGGTGCATCTCCAGACAATTGTGGTGGGGTCACCGCATTCCGATCTGGACCTGTGACACTGAAACCGAAAATATTGGCACCATTTTGGGTGAACTCATCGATGAGCACCCCGATACCCTCTGTGCCAGGCTTCAACGACCAGATGGTTCAAGTCGATTGATCACCACCGATGCTCCACTCGGCACAGAGCCGGGTCGAGTCCTCGTTTGCCTTCGCGATCCTGCCGAAGAAGAACTCCTCGCACAAAAGCTTGAGACAACAGGATTGGTTCAAGATCCAGACGTTCTTGATACTTGGTTCTCCAGCGCACTTTGGCCCCACTCCACTTTGGGTTGGCCTGACCCTGAAAGTGCGCAAGTCGATCAAGGACAAAGGCCGTTGGGCTCAGTCGATTCAAACCCGGACTGCCTCGATTATTTTTATCCAGGTTCATGCCTGGTGACTGGACGCGACATCATCACTCTTTGGGTGGCTCGCATGGTCATCATGGGTCTTTACAACCTGGGCGATATGCCCTTCACAGACGTCTTCCTTCACGCCAACATTCTCGATGGCAAAGGCGAAAGGATGAGTAAATCGAAGGGCAACGGAATCGACCCTGTCGATATCATCGAGCGCTACGGCACTGATGCGATGAGATACGTCCTCTGTGAAATGCAAACAGGAACTCAAGACATTCGACTGCCAGTGCAAGCGATCAGCCCATTTACCGGAAACACCATCGATCTTGCGACTGCAAAGCATGGGCAAAACATCTTTACTTACCTATGTCCAGAAAGTGGCAAGGAGTTCGATGTTCTCGGTACTCTCGAGGGGGTTCCTGCGGCCAAGCTGGTCAGCGACCGCTTTGATGTCGGAAGAAACTTCTGCAACAAACTGTGGAACGCTGCTCGCTTTGCTCTCTTAAACCTGGAGGGCTACGAGTTTGATCCTGCAAGAGGGGAAAAGCTCCAAACTGAAGATCGCTGGATACTCAGCCGCTTGTCATGCGCAAGCGAAGGGGTTCAAAAGCAGCTGGATGAATACAACCCCTCCGCTGCAATCGGCATTGCCAGAGAATTTTTCTGGGGCGACCTTTGCGACTGGTATCTGGAAGCAATCAAGCCGAGGCTCAAAGAGGGTGGGGAAGATGCCGGGACTGCACAACAAGTCTTGGCCACCTGCCTCGATCAAGTTCTTCGCCTACTCCACCCCTTCGTTCCATTCATTACAGAAGAACTTTGGGGAAGCCTGAGAGAAATCGCGCCGGTACGCGGGATTGATTCACCACTTGCTGATACTGATCTATTGAGCCTTGCGCAGTGGCCTGAATCTACAGCATGGCAACGGGATGAAGCTTTGGAGGAATCCTTTTCGCGCAGCCAAGATTTGATTCGAACTCTTCGTGATATGCGTGCCCGGCACAATGTCCCGCCACGTCAACCACTGGAAGTCCGGATCAAGACTTCAGAAGTCATCGCCAAATCATTTCTAGATCTAGAGAACCTTCTTCTCCACCTTGGAGCATTTTCTTCGATCTCCGCCGGCCCCGATCAAGAAAGAACCATCGACAGCGCTGCTTCTGTTGCAGGCGATATCGAGGTGTTCGTCCCCGGAGTCGTCGATTTAGAAAAAGAGAAGAAACGCCTCTCTGATCAATTAGAAAAAACAGAGAAACGCCTTTCCGGTAGCAAAAATAAATTGGCCAATGAGAACTTCGTCAATCGCGCGGCACCGGAAGTCGTCGAAAGGGAACGTTCACTCGTCAAAGATTTGGAAAAAGAGCTGATTTCAATCCAAGCAAATCTGGATGCTCTTCAATCGTAATCGCTAAAAAATCAGCCCGCGGAGCGATCGCTCCGCGGGCTTCGTATTGCAAAAGACACTGTTAGTTCAGAATATTCTTCAGCTCAGTGCTCAGTTTCATGGGTTCAATCGGCGTCACTGTGTTTCCAATCTGAATGTCGTAATCGACTCTGTAGACGACATGTTCAGTTCCCTCAGTGTATTCAACACCCTTTTTCGGCATTCTTCCGTGACGATCCTTGCAAGCAGCCAAAAGCTCCATCGACACCTTTTTTACATGCTTCGTTTCGGGATCGATCTCAACTTGAATCACGCCTTTCGTCCTGTTCGGGATCGTGCGCTTCTTACTTTTGTTCACCAAGTAAAGGCCTCGATCCATGGTGCTCATCGAGTTGACCTCTGTGAACAATCGATTTGATCTATTCTTATGCATGTCGATGTTCAATACCTGGCCCTCTACAGCCCACGTCACTTTTGAGTTCGACCTCAAGGCTTCCAGGAGAATCTCTTCCGGCAAGCTGACCATCGACTTTAGAAGCCTTCCCTTTGGAATCGAATAAATCGATCTCCAGTAACCTTCGTGCTCGATGGCCCCTTTATCTGCACTGATGTATGCATCCATACTTGGCAAGTACATGAGGTGATTCAATGAGTAGCCACTACTTCTAACCCATGCAACTTTGCGGTTCAGGACATGATTTTCAGAATCAGAGGTTCCTCCAGCGCCGTTTACGTTGAATCTGTAACCGGCTGACTTTGCTTCTTTGACGAACTGCTTCATCACTTTCGCAAGTTCTTTACGAGGATTCCCTTCACCGGCGAGTACCGTTTCTCCGATGAAGGAGGAGGCACTTAATAAAACGATTGAAGTTAAAACGACATTTCTCATGGCACCCCCCTTTCATAGGAAGATTTGTTTGATACCCATCAATCCTGTTTGAAGAGGGGGGCGGACCATAGAAATCGCAAGTTTTTCATATTGAATAAACAAGCCAGAATTCGGCTGATGAGAGCACTTCAAGAAGGCAATAAGGGCCTAATCCTCAGGCTTTTCGCCAGCTGGAGCCATGCGCACAATTTTGGGCATAAAGATGGCAATCGATTCGACGAGATCGATTTGGGCGGCCATCACTTCTTGAATATCTTTGTAAACCATCGGGGCTTCATCGATTCCTGCCGAGATCAGTTCAACCCCTGCTTCCTCGACGGCCTTCCTCAGATCCGCAATACGGTATTTCAGTTTGGCTTTTCGACGGCTCATTCGTCGCCCGGCTCCATGGGAACTGGAGCATAGTGATTCTGAAGACCCCTTGCCGACAACCACGTAAGTCGGAGCAGTCATTGAACCGGGGATAACTCCCAGTTCGCCCTTTCCTGCCGGGGTCGCTCCCTTCCGGTGAACCACCAGATCTTCACCATCATGGTTTTCGATCCACGCGAAATTGTGATGATTCTCGATGCTCGCAAGAGGGTGAGCCCCGAGGGATCTAAGCAAAGCCTTATGAATACAATCGTGGTTCGCCTCAGCGTATTTCCCCATCAGCTCCATGGCATTCCAGTAGCGCTGCCCCTCCTCATGGTCGAGATCGAGCCAGGCCAGCTCCTGAAGGTGCCGAGGCAAATGGGGATGCATCGATTTGGCGATGCGCGACCAATGATCTGCAACAAAGGCCCCCGCACCGCGACTGCCACTGTGTGAAAGGAGACCCAGATAGGAACCAGGCTCCAATCCGCTACGGGAGTCCGAGATCTCCACGGTGCCAAACTCGACGAAGTGATTCCCACTCCCTGAGCTACCTAATTGCTTGCGGGCACGATCCCGAACTCTCTGTAAAACCGGATCACTCCAGTCTTCATCGAGCACACGGTGATCCCGCGGTCGTTCAAACCCGGATCCGATTCCAAAACGGGTTTCTTTTTCCAGAGCCTGAATAAACTGGGTTCGATACCGCTTCAGGTGATCGATATCCCGATCCAGAATCGTTAACTTCATGCGACAGGCGATATCGACACCCACCGCCTTGGGGATCACTGCATTTCGAGTGGCCAGCACTCCCCCGATCGGTAAACCGAAACCCAAATGGGCATCCGGCATCAATGCGCCCCTGACCGAAACCGGAAGATCACAAGCATCGATCAATTGCTTTTGCGCGGCAGGATCGATGTCATCCCCCCACTGTTTCCATGGGGCAGGGTCACTCTGAAAAAAGTCGCCACTGTAGAGGGATTGATGATTTTTAAACATCAGAGCGAAGTCTCCGTATGCGGAGTCCTCCAACCAAGCATCCGGATTATCAACCACCGCTTTGATATCTTGGGCGATCAACTCTTTGGATCGCCCCACTTTCCTGGCCCGGGTCACCGCCTGAATCGCAGCTTTGCGCACTGGCCCCTTGGGAACCCCCAAACTTTCCATTTCACGGCTCTTCATTTCGACCTCGATCAGCGCAACAGCTTTTTGACCTTCTCAGGTAAGCTCACAGGCTCTACTTTTTCCGACAAATCAAACTGATAAAAATAATTGAAAACGATGTGCTCAACTCCTTCAGAGAATGCAGCATCCCCTTTTGCGGTTCGGCCTTGCTCATTTCGACGACCAACGAGAACCGTCATCGTCAACTCCAGTGGCTGTCGAGTTTCTTTATCGAACAACAGTTCAAGATCACAGCGAGATTGGGTCCTGTCCACACTGGACAAGAATTTACTGATCGTTCAGCCGAGCCCTCCCAAACAACCTGATTTCTGCACGTCATTAAAAAACTCGACTGCCGATTTTTGCGCCAACCTCAACTTCAATCGATCAAAGAGAAACTCTGGTTCTTTTTCTTTGACTGAGGTGCCTCCACCAACGACAGAGTCATCCGGCTCTGCAAAATCAGGATGATCCAGCTCCACTTCCTTCACCACCGGCACCGGGGCCCAGGCAACGGTTCCGATCCCCTCACGCAAACCTCGACGAAACAACTCCGCAGGAAAATGAAGGACTTTATCCAACCTTTTTCCGGCAGGCGTTGAAACGAGAGGAACCCAATTGCCAGCATTTCTCAATGCGCCCTTTTTGGGTGTGCGATAGACGTCCAACTCCGGGATCACCATCAGATTGCCCAATATTGATCCCTGATGTTCTTCGTAAACCTGGTGCATCCAAATCTCATGGTCTTCGGTCCTCGAGAGCCCCCCTTTGACGAAGCAGTTAAATGCCACTCCAGCCTTCTCAAGTTGCTGAAGAAAATTATTACAAACCTCTTCATATCTCTTCTTAGCATTCGGCTGTGATCGACTCTGATCCTTCGAACGATCGCCTTGGGCATGTGCCAGAGGAGCAACTGCCAGAATCAACAACACCAGTAAAGCTTGTTGAAGGAACCCTTTTATCACCTTATTGGCCTCCAGATCGCCTTTATCAGTCATTGCCCAATAGGGAAACATCGCAACATTTCCAAGTGTTCAAAAAATGAGACAGCCGTAATTAAAGATCATAAACTAGACCTTCACGACGGTTCCATTATGAACCCAAATCTTTCGCCAGCGAGAAGAGCTTATGAAAATTCAACTATACGCCAATCTTCTTTTGGCAGTGACCATGGTATCGCTGCAAACACCTATCATCGCAGGTGGAGGCATCTCATTAGTTCCATTTGCCACTTATCAAACAGGGCTCTTTGAAAGCAGTGCTTCTGAAATCGTCGCTCATGACCACAGAAGCGATCTTATCTTTGCAACAAATGCCAGCACCGGAAACCTGGATGTTCTCCAACTCTCTGTCACAGGGTCATTGACACTGACTTCAGTGATTTCCATCCCTAATCCTGTAACCCATGTTCGGATATGGGACGATGGAACCTCGAGCCATGTAGTTTCTTCCAGCCTTGGGGCTAACACTACCTCTCCGGGGTCGATTCGAGTCCACAGTACAAATGGCGTACTTGAAGCGACCTATGCAGTAGGTGCATTTCCAGACATGCTGTACGTCACCTCAAACCATCTCGTTTTAACGGCGAATGAAGGACAACCCGCTGGAGCCAGTAACCCACCCGGATCTGTTTCAATTATCAATCTCCTCACAGGTATCGTTCAAACAGTTTCATTCACCGTTTTCGACGGTCAGGAAGCGGCTCTCAGAGATCAAGGAATTAGAATTTTTCCGGGGATCTCAGCGAGTACCGATCTAGAACCGGAATACATCGCAGTCGCACCCGGAAACACCACTGCCTATGCCATCTGCCAGGAGCAAAATTGCGTGGTCACGATCGACATCCCAACAGCGACAGCTACTGCGATTCACAGCCTCGGCTTCAAAGACCATTCACTACCGGGAAACGGTCTCGACCCCAGTGATTCGGATGGGGGTCCCAATATCAACACCTGGCCAATACGAGGCCTGCCCATGCCTGACAGCTCCGTAGCTTTTGACGCCGATGGTCAAACCTACCTCTTGACGGCAAATGAGGGCGGGGCCCGCAATGAAGACGCACGCACGCGCACCCTGAACCTGGACCCCACTGCATATCCCAATGCCGGTTTTCTACAGGCAAACAGCCGGATCGGCAGAATTCAGGCTTCCACCATCGATGGCGACACCGACGGTGATGGAGATATCGACCAGATTTACACCTACGGCACACGGTCATTCTCAATTTTTAATATGACCAACAACACACAACTCGTCTTCGATAGTGGAGATCAGTTCGCAACAGCAATCATCCAGACCTCTGGTAATCAGCTCAACTGCAACCACACTTCAAACAATAGCGGGGATGGAAGATCAGATAACAAAGGTTGTGAACCAGAGGCGGCAACCGTTGCGCAGATCGGCGACAGAACGATCGCTTTCATAGGTCTCGAAAGGCAGTCTGGAATCATGATTTATGATGTCACAGACCCACCAAATAGCTTTTTCCTGAGCTACTTCACCAACCGAAACTTCAACGCAAACATCGAGTCACCCGCTGCGGGAGACCTAGGTGTTGAATCCATCGTCTATGTAAGGCCTGAAGACAATGCAACAGGTCTTCCTTTGCTTGTAACTGGCAACGAGATCAGTGGCACGACTTCTGTTTACATCGTTAGTGTTCAACCAGCACCGCAGGATTGCAACGGCAACAATATCGATGACGTCGACGACATCTCCTCTGGATCCTCTTCAGACTGCAACGGCAATAGCATCCCAGATGAATGTGAGATAGCAGATGGAATAGAATTAGACATCAACAATGACTCTGTCCCTGATAGCTGTCAGGGAAGTCCGTATATTCGAGGAGATGCCAATAGGGATGGTCAGTTCGACATCTCTGATGCGATTCAAATCTTGGTGTATTTGTTTCAAACAGCCGAAAACACGTGCACTCCCGCACTTGATTTCAATGGCGATCAACGGATCGATATTGCCGATTCACTGGCTAGTCTGAACTTCACATTTGTCGGCACTTCACCACCCCCCGCGCCATATCCCAATTGTGATTGGCCTATGGGGTCTGTGGGGTCATGCGAACAACAACTCAGCTGTCCCTGAACCTTACCACCCCAAAAAAAAGAGCCGCCAGCGACAGCGCTGGCGGCTCTTTTTTTAAAGTGCGATTTAACGCAGCATCTTTTGCGCTGCTTTGGGAATCTCAAACTTGTCAACCTCGGCGTGCTCAAGATTGTAGTTGTAACGGAAGACCACATGCTCAGTGCCGTCGCCAAATGCGGCGTCTCCTTTAGCAGTTCTTCCCTGTTCATTCTTCATTCCAGTCATCACCAACAACTCTAGTTTCTTGGCAAGACCGGTTTCATGATCCAGTTCGACATCGAGCACGCTCCGTGTTTGGGTCCTGTCCGCACGGGACAAGTATTCGGAGATGCATCAGCCACCGGATAGACAGCCGGAATTCTGCATGTCGATGAAGTACTTCAATGCAATCTCTGAAGGCAAGGTCACCCTCATGCGGTGATATACCTTCTCTTCGTGGGTGCTCCCACCAACAGCGGTTCTCCCTGAAGGCTTTTCTCGCTTCACGACCTTTGAAGGTACTTTCGACTCTAACCATTCAACATTTTTGGCAGTCTTACTGGCTTCTTGGAGGATTCGCTCCGGGAAGGCGAAAAGACGATCAAGCTTCTTTCCTTCCGCAGTTGACTGTAAGACTCTCCAGAAATCGCCGTTGAACTCGGCCCCTTTAGTGGGCGTACGGAATATCTGGCGCTCTGGAAGGAACATGACAGCACCACGGGTCCTGCCCATGTAACGCTCACCAACAGCTTGATCAACAATGGCGTGATCAGATTTGTTGGACATTCCTCCAGCGACATCGAATTGTGTCGTGAAACCTGTTTTGGATGCGTGCTTTAGTAAATCGCCAGCAGCCTTCTTCAATGCCTTACGAGCATCAGGGGCTTTTTCAGCGGTATCTGCTGAAGCCCACCCCCCTGCGAAGACGGTTGAGAAGACCGCAGCAGCAATTCCGAAAGCCAGAATCGATCTAGTTTTCATGAATGATCCCTTTCCTGCTGTGCGGGGACGTCACAACACAATGATATCCAACAGCCCATAATGACTCCAGCCCTGCATCAGGTGAAATTCGATCAAATTCGAAGGATTGGAAGCGTATCCCCAAAATTCAGCGTCGAGGAAAAGACTTCGTTAGCGGCGCAGGCCTGGAGGCAGGCGCACTCGGTAACGCCAAGAGCTCCATCAGCTGAAATCGGTGAACCGCCCTATCAGCAAGCGCTTGTTGATAACTCAATTTTTCCTCGAGTAACGATTCCGCCTCTTGCCAATGAAGCTGCAGATCGACGCCATTGCGAGCTTTTGCAAGACTTTGAAAGACTCTCTCTAGATCACTCGTTTGACCAGATCTGAGGTAGCGATTGATTTGATCTTCGCTGAGAGAAATCTGCTTACGGCACTCTTCGACCTGACGCTCGATCTGCTGACGAACTCTCGCAGACTCAAGCTCTAAGGATCCGGCAGAAGTCATTCGATGAGCCCGATTTGAATCTAAACCTACTGCCCCCAATGGAATCTCAACTCCAACGGTCAAAACCCAATCTCCCGCATCACTACCTTGATTCGATCCGGAGAGCGCTTGGCCTTTTTCCTGACGCGTTTGAGCTCCGATCACCAAGCCATTCCAGGTTCCCGGATTTAAGAAATCGACCTCTTCATTTTTCATCTGTGCGTTTATGGAAAGCAGCATTTCTGCAGGATGTCTCCTGGTTCTTCTGAGCGACTCGACTCCTTCAAATCTGCCATCACCTGGATCGAGAGGATTGGCTAATGCAGCCCCGTAACTTCGCCCGACCAGGTTATTAATCAATGACTGAATCTGATCTCGCGTTTCAGAGATTTGCTTGAGTTGAAGATTCCACTCTTCGATCCAATTCTCGATTGTCGGTTGTAAATTCGACGACAGTAACTCGCTGTCAGATTCAAGAATGATTTCCAGTCGAGTCAGCCAGTTTGAGACTTCTCTTTGCTGTTGACACTGATACCAATATCCAGACCAATCTTCCCGCAGCTGAAACAACAGTCGATTTTGAGCTTCCTCTAGCTGCAGAGACAACTGCTTAATCCTTGATCGGCGAAGTCTTTCCTCACTCGCCTCCTTGTTGAGAGAGCTTGGACTCCAATCCAGAGATAATTCCCTTTCGATGGAATCGTCATCGGAGTTGTATCCCGAATCAGAATCTCGAAAACGAGCACCAGGAATCCAGGATTCCTCGCCTCCTTCACTGGCAGCTGAAAGCTCTTGTCGCAGGGCGAGGATTGACGGGTGCCTTTCGCAGAGCATTCTTTCCAATGCTTGCAGATCGAGAGGTTCGCTGGCCGCCTTCCGCGACACAGGCTTATCAGCTCGTTTGGAAGCAGCTGCTTGAGCCGCAGAGCCTTGTGGGGCTTCCACGGTTGAATCGTCGCCGAGAAAATAGGAGCTAAAACCACAACCCAAAGGAAGCAAGCTGCATAGACACAGTAATGAGAATCGCAGCCCCGAAACAAATCCGGAGGTTGTTTTCCGAGAATACTTATCCATGGATCGCTTCCCCTTCCAGGAGACTTCCAAAGTCTCCCTTCCCCGAATTGATCCTACATCGGGTCTCCGGGGATTTCTTCTACCTGCCTCCCTGATTTCCTCAGCTTCTCCCGCTGGAACAGCGTCTCTGTGCCGATTAAGTTAAAGCCAGAAAGGCCCCCTTACCGGGGGGAGGGATCGATGACCCGACTGCGCCGCCACAGAACCTTATCCGCTGCCCAAAAAGCACGGGAACTCCACCCCCAGGAACTGATCAGGGTTGGAGGCTGGGAGCGCTATTTTGAGGCACCAGGAAATTTATGGCTCGAAATCGGCACCGGGAAAGACACCCATATCATCGAACGCTCCAGAAAGTTTCCGGAGAGTTACCATGTCGGCATCGAAGTCACCCGAAAAAAGTTCGAAATGATTTTGCGTAAAGCTGACGCTTTGCTCTCCGAACATGGCACGACATCCGACAATCTGCGCTTTCTAAATGCAGACGCCTTTCAGGCTGTGGATGCCTGCTTCGCTGAAAACTCCCTGGCTGGCGCTTTCATCCTTTTCCCAGACCCTTGGCCGAAGAAACGACACGCCGGAAGAAGGCTCCTCCAAAAAAGTTTTCTTCAGTTGGTTGCGGGCAAACTCTCCCCGGGTGCGATTCTGGAAATCAGGACCGACGACCCGATTTACGCAGTACAGGCCCGCGATGCTTTAAACGAAATCCCCATCCTGAACCCCCTCACTGATAACGGCTCATGGGTTCATGAACCCATGAACCCCGAGGATCATGTAGAAACACTTTTCGAGAGCAAATTCCGTAAACGAGGCCTAAAGATTCATCACTTCTATCTGTCCAAGGTAGAAGAATGAACGATTACAATTCGCTCATCGAACCCCAGCTCGCCACCTTGCCAGCAAAACCGGGCGTTTACATTTTTCAGGATGAAAAGGCGAAAACGATCTATGTAGGCAAAGCCGTCAACTTGCGCAACAGAGTTCGTTCTTACTTTCAGAAAAGCTCCAGCGATACTCGATTTTTGTTTTCTCGGATCGTCCAATACACTGCGAATATCGAAGTGATCGTCTGCTCCAATGAGCTGGAGGCCCTGCTTCTCGAAAACAACCTCATCAAAAAGCATCGCCCGACATACAACCTGCGCCTCAGAGATGACAAGACTTACCTCTCCCTGCGTGTAACAACGGGTGAAAAGTGGCCGCGAGTTCATCCCATTCGCCGCTGGCGTTCAGATGGCCACACTTACTTTGGGCCTTACTCATCCTCCAGATCAGTCTACGAACTACTGCGATTAGTCAAAAAGTTCATCCCATTGCGAACCTGTTCAAATGCTTTCTTTGATAGTCGCAAGCGCGCATGTATCGAGTATGAGATCGGCCGCTGTACCGCTCCATGCGTAGGCCTCGATCAGGAGGAGAGCTACGGCGAAATGGTCAAGGAGGTCCTTCTCCTTCTGAGAGGGAAAGATAAAAAGTTGCTCGGCATCCTCAAGGAACGCATGGAAGAAGCCAGCAACTCAAAAAAGTATGAGAGAGCCGCTTTGTATCGCGACCAGATCCAGGCTGTCGAAAAGATCATGGAGCAACAAAACGTTCATGAGCACCCACATGGAGATTGTGATGTTCTGAACTATCATCAGAGGGGCAATTACACATCGATTCATGTCCTATTGGTTCGTCATGGAAGAGTCATCTCTTCGGCGACCCACACAACTCGAACTCATGACTCTTCCCCAGAAGAGTTGTTGGCCTCATTCATAGGCCAGTACTACCACGGTGAAAAATATGTTCCGGGGGAAATCTTACTGCCGGTAACCCCCGCTGATCATGAACTGATAGAGAAGTGGCTGACATCTCACGCTGGCCACACTGTAGCCATCAAGACCCCCAAGAGAGGATCTAAAGTAAGACTTCTTGAGATGGCGCGCGAGAATGCAGAGGTGCAATCCGATGCCAATACGCACCGCATCGAGAATCAGGAACAGATCTCTTCAAAATTAGCTGAGCAACTAGGCAGTAAAAATGTCATCAGGACCATCGAGTGCTACGACATTTCCAATATTCAGGGCACTCTCAATGTCGCCAGCAAGGTTTACTTTGAAGATGGAGAAGCGGATACCGACTTGTATCGACGCTATCGGATTCGGTCGGTCCGTGGCAGTGATGATTTCGCGAGCATGGAAGAGGTCCTACGACGCAGGTTTCGAAATACCGAATCGAGAGATCCCGTTCCTGATTTGGTGGTAGTAGATGGCGGTAAGGGACAGATCTCAAGTGCCATGAAAGTTCTCGAGGACTTGTCGGTGAATACTCTCCTCTGCGGGCTAGCCAAGGATCGTCTTCGGGATGGCAACCGTACCACCGAAAGGGTGTACATTCCGGGACGGTCAGAGCCGGTCGATCTCCCCGAAGATGATCCCGCATCGCTACTATTGCAGCGAATCCGCGATGAAGCTCACCGATTTGCCAACTCCTACCACCGTGAGCTGAGAAGACGAAGTCAGTTGGTCAGTGGGCTCGAAGATATTCCAGGAATCGGCTCGAAGAGACGCAGGGCACTACTGCAAGAATTCGGTTCACTAAAGGAGATTCGCAACGCAGCACCGGAAGAACTTGCGCGAGTACAGGGGATGACCCCCGCACTCGCGCAGTCACTGCATCAATTTCTCAACTCACCAGAAGAGCCCGATGTCGAAGAGGAAGCCCTGGAGGCCTCCCTCGATATTGGAGATGGGGACCACCCACCTGGGGATTCCTGAGCGATTCGGCTCAGCAAACGAAGAGCCTCCTCCTCGCTGCCCACAAGGCAAACGGGAACTCCCCCTTCAAGGTGCTTCTCCAACTCCTGTACTGGCCCGGCGACCACGAGAAGGCCTCCTTGCCGCTGTAAAGTTTGCGCCATCTGCTGAACCCTTCTCATCAGAGCAGGAGGAAATTCCTGTCCAGTCGGCAAAATTGGGAAGACCAGTGCAAGCAGAGTGCTTCCATGTTCTTCAATCTTTCGGTTCAGCGCTCCGATGGCTTTAACCAGGTGCCTAGGCGGTGCACCCTCTACCGGGCAAACTGTGGCGATAATGACGGGACCCGAGGCGGCCAACTGAAGGCCGGTATTCCTTGACGGGGTCAAGAGATCTACTCCTTCCGCTCCGAGCGGACAGATGAGAATGACCAATAATTCCAAATCTGTCCACTCCACCGATTTGACGAAATCAAACATTACGTCCTAATCTTCTATGGAAGGAGTTGGTCGCCGATGCGTTCGATTCGTTACAAAGACACCTGCGAAATACTGGTCTCTGAGGGGCTCCTTGTTCCGGCAGACATCCAGGCTGCCCGGGATCACTCCGATGAAACCGGTGAGCACGTCATCGAATCACTTCTGCGGGGAACCCCCCTCACAGAAACGGATTTGGCTCGCTGTCTGTGTACACAACACCAACTCCCGATGATTCCGCTGAGCAGTTATCACAGAGACGAATCCCTCGTCGAAGCACTCGATCCTGAGTTCATGTGGGAACATGGAATGCTACCCCTCTCAAAAATCGGGGCAGCGGTCCTCATCGCTGTCCGAGATGTTCCGGGGCCAGATTCGCTAAAAGTGATCCGCGAACGTTTGCGGGCGGAGCCATTCTTGACGATCGCTTCCTACGAAGAACTTCAGGTTGAGATGTCAAGAAGCCTAAAGCTGGATGAAGAAAAGAAGATTGAGCTGGATCGAGCAGTCAGAACCCGCCGCCGAGGTGGCCGACCTCCTGAACCTGGTCAGCAGACCGAAGGAATGTCGAGCACTTCTTCCCTCTTGGAATCGTTGAACGATTCATGGGAAAATATCTTCGAAGAGGCGGAGAAAAATGTCAGAGACGGGCAGCCCTAACCAAGCCTAGCTTTTTCGTCGGCTTCTATTCTTTCTCTATCTCCTCTTTGGAATTCTTCTCAACCGTCACACCGATATCAACCAGAAGATCTGGCCGGGAATCGGCAAGACGTGCCGCCCCAGACGGAGTCACCTGAGTACGCCAAAGATAAACGCGACGAAGTGACTTCATCTGCTTAAGAATATCTAATCCCGCATCCGTCACATGAGTGCCAAACAAATTGAGCACTGTCAAATCGGGAAGACTCGCAAGAGTCGCCAAATCGTCATCAGTGAACGCTGTCTCTGACAGGTTGACGACTCGCAAGCGACGAAACTTCCACAACTGGGAAATTGAAGCGCCTGTTACAGCAGTCCGAGCCAAATCGAGACGCGTCAACACAGGTTCGAGTCCGCCAAGCTTTCTCAACTCAGTGTCACCGATACGATCTCCCAAAAGCCTGAAGATCGCTTCGTGCGCCATTTCCTGTCTTGAAATCGGCCCAACCCTCACACCGAGAGCCGTGAGCGCTTCGACCGCCTCTGAGATTGCTGTCTTCGCCTCCGGGTCCTCCAGCATGATGCGGGGAAACTCTGGAAACTGCCCAGGCACCACCGAATCAGGCTTACTCTTTGTTTCGGCAGAGTCCTTTTCCTCAGCAGGAACTTGAGGAACTTCAATTTTCTTTTCAGGCCAAGGCGCCCCATCGCTGATCCACTTTTTAAACGCCTGCGACTCCGCTTCTGTCAGCCGCTCGCCCATCGGCGGCATACGTTCGTCATCGTCATCCGGCAAATTGATTCGGAGCATGAGCTCGCTCTCTTCGGGAGAGCCCTTGACGATCGTGGGGAATTCCCGATCTGCAAAAACAGCCTCAGGAATGTCGAGACGCAGATTACCCTTTTGCTTAGCGACACCATGACACTCGACACAACGCGACATCAGCAGAGGCTCGATGACTTGTTGAAAATGCTCTTCTGGTGACAACTTCGACTCTTCGTCCCCTTCTTCGGCTGGGGAGACTTCTTCCTCCTCGTGATCATCCTTCGCGAGGATCACTTCCGCCGAATGCAGCGGGCCTGGCAATCCCACGGGCCCCTTTGGGCCTTCACCTGGCCATGGAGCCCCAGCGGTAACCCAAGTTTCCAACACCTGAATCTCTTCGTTGGAAAGCCCCTCCTCCTCCGGTGGTGGCATGCGGTCGTCATCGTCGGCATCGAGGAGAACCAGTTCCAGCAACAGACTTTGCTGGGGATCTCCTGCGACCACTAAAGGAAAATCACGGGATAAATCACGCAGATCATCAGGACGATCGAGGCGCAGCTTGCCCTTTGCTTTCTCGGGTCCATGGCACGAGACACAGTGCTTGTCGAGAAGGGGTTTTACCTTGTCGTGAAACAACTCCTCCGCAGCCAACTCAGCAGGGATGGATACATCTGCTGAAGCGACCTCCGCCTGCGCTCCTCCAGAGTCAGCCTTGGCAACAACCTCGCGCTCTGCGGGGACCACTGGGTCTTCACCGGAAGCCCTCTCCGAAAAGAAAACCTTCTCAAAGCCCTTTTCGACAAATCCATCGCCCCACTTCAGCTCACCACCGAGATGCCCCGCACCCATTAGAGTCGGTACACATAGAAACAAAGCGAGGCGGTAGGAACTACCGGCGACGCTGGAACCCCGAGATGCAGCGATACCGACACCACAGGTCAGGATCGCCAGCAATGAAGTACTGACTCCCAACCAACGGTGCCAAGCCAAAGCAGTATCCGGATCATTCGGATCTGCCAGAAGCCAACCCGTGACACTCGCGAGGATCGCAAATGCAGCGCCCGGAACCACGAATGGGAGGGATTCAGGACCATCTTCTGGAACCCCGCGCTTGCGATAGATGCAAATTAGCTCAACCATCGCAGCCCAGGCCAATAGCCCGATCGGAAAGTGAAGCAGGAGAGGATGGAAGCGTCCAATGAGATCGGGCAATGCCGTGGGGTCGAAATTCAAGTTGCGATCCTCTCAAGGCAATCGGATTGAGCGAGGTTTCGCTCATCCGACATGGCCGGTGTGAAATCAGTGTACTCAAGGCACTCAGTGCGCTCAACGGCGAGCGAGCTGCTCGATGGAAAAGGTGACCGGAACCAATGGAAGCCCGATGGCATTACTCCAGTAGCCACTGAATCGTGAGACAAAACCACCCGCCCCTCCCTGGATGCCGTACCCCCCGGCCTTGTCCAGCGGCTCTCCTGATTGGACGTATTCGGAGATCTCTGTACGGCTCAGATCCCTGAATTGAACCTGGCAGGCTTCGACGCCATAGAGGATCTCCTCGCCTCGGCAAACACACCAACCCCCTACGATTCTGTGAGTGCTTCCTGAGAGCCGATTCAACATCTCCTCTGCGTGAGCCGGTGAATTCGGTTTGCCGAGAATTTCTCCCTGAAGCACGACAACAGTATCGCCAGCAACGACGACAGACTCAGTCTCTGCAATCGCACGAGCCTTTTCTCTCGCCAGGCGGCTCACCAATTGCTCGACCGATTCACCGGGGTTCTGCACCTCGGGTGTTCCCGGGATTTGAACTTTGGGACTGAAGCCTGCGGCCTGCAATAACTTCAGCCTCCTCGGGGACCCCGAGGCTAATACCAGTGGAATCTTTGCCCTGTCCATAGCCCCAGATTCTCAGGCAATGGAGATCCACACAAGGCACAAAAAAACCCCGCGAAGACTTTTGCCTTCGCGGGGTTCTACTCAACTATCGATCCCTCAGAAACAGATCAGGGGTTACAAGCCGTCGCGTTGCACTCACTGAGATTATCTGGGGTCGGATCTTCACCACAATCGGGGAACGGGGCCGGAGGCGCAGCTCCACCAGAGAAGATGTAAGAGAAGAGCGCGATCGCATCACTAATGTCGATTTGACCGTCGTCGGTAGTATCAGCAGCATCTGGACAGACAATCACATCACCTGCGAAGAGGAATGCGAGAGTCTTGATACCGTCGGCAATATTGACAACTTCATCGTCGTTACTATCGCCCTTGATGAATAGCGCTGCTTCACAGACGTCGGGGACTCCGTTCGAGTCGTTATCGGCTGCACCTGCGGCAATGTCGCAACTGTCGTCGATTCCGTTCTCGTTACAGTCACTACCACCAGTTTGATCAAGGTCGCAATCATTCGGAGTTCCGTCGCCGTCGATATCGTCGTCACAAGGATCGATGGTGCCGTCACTATCCGTGTCAGTCTGACAGCTGTCATCCTGGCCGTCAGAGTCACAATCGGATCCACTGGTCTGATCGACGTCGCAGGCGTTCGGGATTCCGTCGCCGTCAATATCGTCGTCACAGGCGTCGATCGTGCCGTCACTGTCGGTGTCGGTCTGGCAGCTGTCATCCTGGCCGTCAGAATCACAGTCAGATCCACCGGTCTGATCGAGATCGCAGTCATTCGGGGTTCCATCGCCGTCGAGGTCGTCGTCACAAGGATCGATGGTACCGTCACTGTCGGTGTCGGTCTGGCAGCTGTCATCCTGACCATCCGCATCACAGTCAGAACCGGCTGTGAGATCGACGTCGCAGGCGTTCGGGATTCCGTCGCCGTCGATATCGTCGTCACAATCGTCGATCGTTCCGTCGCTATCGGTGTCAGTCTCACAGGAATCGATGGTGCCATTGGAGTTACAATCGCTGACTCCGGCGCCGCTGTTGAAGATGGTCACCAAGGAGGTTCCCTCTCCACCCTGCCAGCCACCAAACTGAATCAGGTAGCTGCTG
>NHDG01000078.1 GCA_002167285.1 Planctomycetia bacterium TMED53 | reverse complement strand
GTGCCCGCTGGCGCAGAGCAGAGTGTCTGCGAACCGGAGATGATCCTTTCGACGCCATTTGTCATTATCAAAAATTGCTCGCAAGCGAATTCGATGTAGTTCGAGTTTCGTTGCGGCTCGCTGAGCTTTTGCTTCAGCAATCGAAGGTGACGGAAGCCAAGGAAGTATTGGCTCCGTTATCCTCCGGGAGGTGGCGGAATGATTTTTGGAATGACGAAGAGTTGCAACGAATTCTAGAAGCCTGTGCAGAGTTTGAAGGTGTTCCTGTCAGTGTCTTGGATTTGTTGCATCAATTGGCCTTGGAATGTGGAGACACAAATGCCTCCAAGAAGTACCTGTTGCGATTGATGAGCCACTCAGAGTCTGAAGCTGAGGTCTCTTTGGCCGAGTATCGAACGCGAGTGTGGCTTGGCGATCATCCGGGTGATTTTGAGATGCTCGAGCAACTTCTCACCTTGCTGAGCTCGCGTGCAACAGACTACCGAGCGAGTGCATTCATCGATTCAGTCATCGATGGAATGAAATTGAGCGCTGAGGATAGATCCAGGCTCCTCAGTCGCTGGGTTGAGTCTGATCCTAGTCATCCTCGAGCTCTATACCTTCTTCTGACAGAGGGATTCCTGGAGGAGTCAACAAAAGCTGAGTACTTCCGTCGGGCAAGCTTGAGGGCTGTCGCCGATGGGGTCGGAATCCCGTGGGCTACTCACGTGGGTCTTTCTAAAGATGAAGAGTGGAGAACCCCGATCTTGAAGGCCCTCTTCAGTCAGGGAACCCCTCCGATGGATCATGTTGCAGAGCTATTGAACGAGATGACCGCTGGAGCCAACTATTTGCAGAGCTTGTTACTCGAAAAAATTTCACTTGATCCAGAAACTCGAAAGAGAGTCCAAGGCTTACAGTCGGCGCCTCTTAATTCGGGGAACACGCGAGCGTCAGTGGTCAGAACAGGCTTGGGTGGGATCACTGAAAAGTTAAAAAATATGGGATCTTCTGCAGCGGTCACTTCAGAGGGAGCTTCTCTCAGTCGTGAAAAGTCTGCTGAAAAGTCAGCTCCAGAGGAGGTTCCGGCAAAGATATTGGCCCAAGCTCCTGTGAGTGCTGGCCCTGGAGTTCAGTCAGCTCTGCATCGTTTAAAAGCGATGCGCCAACCGGCAGAAGCAGATGGAATTCAGACTCCTGCCCCGGTGGAAAAGAATATCACGGTTGAATCGCAACGCCCCGATCCACCTGCACCTGCCCCGAAAGCGAAGGTAAATGCTGCAATTGCTCGTTTGGGGGCGCTCAGAAATGGTGAGAACTTGTCGACCGGCGTTGACGAAGAAGGTAACGATGCCTAGGATCATTCAAAAGAACTAGCTAAGAGAGGCGGCATCGCCAAGTGGTAAGGCACGGGTTTGCAAAACCCGCATCCCCGGTTCGAATCCGGGTGCCGCCTCCAATCTAGTTTCAGCGAGACCTTCAACTTTTTATTTCTAAGTATTCTTCCCTGTGATCAGCGCAAGCCTTCAAAGTTGATCAGCATTCGATTTCATTTCAGGAAACACTTTAGTTGCTGGAAGAAATTAACTCTTTAAATCGGGGATCGTCACGTAGGGATTCCAAATCGGGATCAGTTTTAGCGTGATCAAATCGGTCATAACCATGCCGAATAGATTCAGCGAGACTGTCGAGAGCGTTCTCTGTCTGCCCATTTAGCGCGTATGCACATGCCAAATTGTAGTGAGCGGTAGACCGGGTCGGATCGAGGTCAATGGACCGCAAAAATTCACGAATCGCTCTTTCCAGTTTCCGTTCTCGCAGCAATACCAACCCCAGAGCATGCCGAACGGAAGAATCGTGGGGAAGTCGTTCAACGAGTTCCTCCAGTAACAATCGAGCTCCGTCCAGTTGATTGGAATCTCGAAGTAAGGTTGCTGCTCTCATGATGGCGTCACGACTTGCAGCCTCGAGGCGTTCTGATCCAAACCGCCTTTCAATCAAAAGGATTTGTGCGCCGCGTGAATCACCGAGCAAAGATAAAAACTCAGCGCTTCTGCGTCGAAGGACTGGATCAGAGGCTGTAGTGGCGACGTGATAAAGCGTCGGAGAAATTTTTGAACCTAGGACCGCTTTTAATCGTAAGAGTGTATCGATTCGAGCTGAAGCCGGTAGCAACTCCCAATTTGCGAGAGCGACTGCGTGGCTGTCATCCCACTCTGGAGAAAGGCGAAGCGTCGTGCGCATGCGCCATTCGTCGATGATTTCGGTGGGGGGGTCGGTATCTTCAGGTTTGAGCCTCTTGGAATCCAAGAAATCAAGGGCAGCCTCCCCGATGTCGAGGAGGTATCTGCGCCCCCTTCTTTCTAAGACCGGGTTGAAAGAACAGAGATCTTCCCAGGCTTCATGACAGGATCGATCGAAGACTTCTTTCATGAATTTTTGCGGGAAAATACCAACAGCATCGGCCGCGCTGGATGAGAGCCAACGCAAATCTGAAGTGTCGAGTTTCGCGGCATCCCATTCCTTTTGGTTCGTCTTCCAGTCGCTTAGCAAATCGCCACGCAGGCGACTACGAATGCGATGAAGTAACTCTGAAGAGGCTTCACGATTTTCACTGTGCCATGACAGGCTGGAGGCCAAGAATGGACCTCCCATGCGTAAGAGATCGATGAGGGAATTAAACTTTTCTCGAATTCGGATTCTTGTGAGAGATCGCTCCACCATCGATTCGGCAGAGGCTGGATTTCTTCTCAGCTCATCCAGCTCGAGGGCGACCGTGTCAAGTTCTGCTAACACTCCTCTTAGTAAAGAATCCAATTTCATTTCGAGGCGAGCGCGTGCTATGGGGGCGAGGTTTGCTTCGAGGGCTTGTGCGAGAATGCCGATCGCTGATCGGTCCAAGCTTTCAAGTCTTTGGATAGACTGGGCCAATAGAACAGGGTTTTCAGAGTCGAGGTGAAGGCTGATCTCCTGCGGCCCTTGAGCTTCAGAGACGGCTGTGCCGATCAGAAGGAAAATCATGACACCCAGCAGTCGGCGCAGGCTATTCATTGGATGAGAATCGGCCCTTCTGCGGGGAGTTCCATGTTCGACAAGTGTTTTGCCAGTTGTTGGGCATCTCCAATAATTCGAGGAGAAATTTCTATCGTCCTGGATGGCAGACCTTCGGAATCTCTTTCAACAGAATGCCCGGCTTCTTCTAACCAGTTGGCCCATAGTCGTTGGAGTGCTTGTCTTGAGGTTTCGGGAGAGTCCGAACCTTCGCGATTTTTGACGGGGGCAAATTCATTTTCACGAGCAGCCTCGACGACGATGGCGTGCTTTGCCAGTGGTAGAACATCGAAAATGAAAGTTTCAAAGCGGAGGGAATTGGGTTGTTCTTCTTCGTGCCATTCGTTGTCGAGCCAATGTCGCACTTGTTTTTGAGCCATGTGGAACGGCATTGGTAAAGCCGGTGAGCTTCCAGTTGAGTCTCCTAGAATGAAATCGAGATCGATCACATGCATGGCCACATTGCCAGCGCGGAAGGAGAGCTCTCCATCGGAATCTCGCCTATGACGTTCCTCGTCTCCTAGTTCGCTGTATTCGATAATTCTGAGGTGTTCGCCCATTTGGCAGAAGACGCCCACTTTTTCATCGGGATCGGTTTTTGATACAGCTTTGGAGCTGAATTGAGAGCCTTGGTGAAGGTGAAGGCCCACCAGTTCGGGATCACCGATGGGAGAGAGGGGATTGTCCACTTGATGGGTATAAACATGGCGAATCCCACGTTTTCTGAAGTCTTCAGCATGACGCTGAATCAACCGAATCGCTCCGCCATGGCCATCGGGGCTAAAGAGGATTTGGCCCGGACCCTTGCGAAGGATTCGGCCCCGGCGAGGATCGATCACAGGGAGTTCTTCTTGCGGGAGAATCGTGACGTCAGCTGAGCTGAGGCCATGGTAGTCATGTTCTTGAAAGTAACTGACGGTGTCTTCGTGATTGGAGGGGCTGGTCATAATCCACCAAGGGATTGCTGCTCCCACCTCTTTCTGCCTCCTCAGCAAAGATTCGGCGAAGAACTGGAACAGTGTCATTCCGCTGATCGGGAGCAAGGGATAGCTCCCCTTTGGACCCGCATGACCCAACCGTGTGCCGACCCCTCCAGCCAAGAGCAATACTCCGATTTCGCCCTTTGAAAGGGCTGACAAACCTTCCTGTGTGGCGAGGCTTCTGGCGGGATCACCCAGTTCGATCATGGGAGGTGGTGCGGGGGTCGCTATCGGTGGATGGTCCGGGTCTGATCCAAGGTGGTCACGGATCAATTGTTGAAGAAAGCCTAAATCGATGCGATTTAAATCGTCCAACAATCGTCGTTTTTGAAGGGAATCGAGGGTCTCCCAATCGTCGAAGAGGTGTCCTTGGTCCGCCTCGAGAAACTTGGCGACCAAAGCCTGATCTTCCGCGGCTTCGACATGGATTTTCAATTCAGCGGTCCTTCCGGGGTAGCTGGTCGCTCCCAGAGACGGGAGCGTCGATGTCAGAAGATGTTAAGGCAAACCACGATTCATGCCAGTCCTCCTGTCATGCTTCTCAGGGAAGCCTTAATTGCGGATTTTGTGGCCATCCTGGCCAGGATTGGGAGAACTTCCCTTGTCCCAATTCCGTCTGTCGGGTTCACTGATGGTGAGGACCGGCACTCGTGGTCTCCTGCTGGTGTGCTCGCAGGGTCAGCTCGCTTGACCCAGCCCAAATGAGAGGCAATACGCTGACTTTTGACACCCAATTCTGGGGCCTTCCTGCAACTCAGGCAGCACTGACGGCGTGGATCAATTCTGCGCTGGAAGAGGACACTGCAACTAGGGATCTGACGGCACCGCTATTGAAGGTTCCTGGGTCGCTGGGTGATGAAGACAAGCTTGCCGGTACCGGTGTTATCACAGCGAAGCAATGCGGAGTCATCTGTGGACTCGAAGCGGTACGTAAGACTTTTGAAATTCTCGATCCAAATCTTGAAGTGACCTACACTTTGAAGGATGGCAGCGTGGTTTCGAAGGGGGATCGGGTCTTCGTCGCCAATTCGGCTGCGGTGAATCTTCTAGCAGGAGAACGCACCGCGTTGAATATCTGCGGACACCTCTCCGGAATTGCAACAGCGACCGCTGATCTTGTGAAAATAGCTGAAGAGATCGCTATCTTTGATACGCGCAAAACGATTCCAGGGATTCGCAAGTTTCAAAAGTATGCGGTGACTGTGGGAGGGGGCAAGAATCATCGAATGAGCCTCTCTGAATTCCCCATGTTTAAGGAAAATCACCGAGCTCTTCTTCAGCACTTGTATCCGTCCTTTTCTGCTGATCCGCAGATGGAAGTTGCTTGGATCAAGGAGGCTCTTCTAAAAAATCGATACCAAGGTCCAATCAGCATCGAAGTTGAAGACGAGGAGAGTTTACGGGCGTGCTTGATCGAGGGGATAGAGATGATTTTGGTCGATAACGTATCGCCTGGCGAATTGGGAGAATGGTTGAAAAGGGCGCAAGCGGACGGAATTCCCATCGATAAATCTCGCTTGGAGGCTAGTGGCGGAATCGACATTCAAAGCCTTAAGGGTCATGCAGAAAGTGGAGTTGGCAGAATCTCTGTAGGGTCGATCACTCACTCCTCGGCTATTTTTGATTTGAGTATGTCTGTTGAACCGTTCGAAGGTCGTAGAGAGATCTCTCATGACTGAGTCCGCCGAAATCGATTCCTCTTCCCAACCGTCGCAGGAAGGCAAGAAATCTTCAGGGACCGGTGGGGCTTTCTGGCGAAGACTCCTCCAGTTGGATGACACTCCCGAATCGATCGCTCTGGGTGCTGCTATAGGCATGTTCATAGCCTGGACTCCGACAGTGGGTATCCAGATGGTGATGATTATCGCTTTAGCGCTGGTGATTCCGATGAATCGAATCGCTGCCTTCGTCGCGATCTATATTTCGAATCCGGTAACGATGGTGCCGATGTACTATCTCGATTATGTCGTCGGTCTCTTCCTCCTGGGCAGGGAGGGAATGGGGTATGATGAGTTCCTTGATTTGTGGAATGTCACTGTCGAGATCGCCAATAAAGAAAGTTATTGGACCGCAACAAAGATCTTTTTTGAGCAATTGGGTTTGCCACTTTTGACAGCGACATTTTTTGGTGGGACCGTGATTGGAACATTGACAGCAGTGCCCACTTATCCGCTGACTTTGAAATGGATTCAGAAATACCGTGAGCGAAAATCAAAGAATACCCGGGAAGATCCCGGCGTTGGACTTGGGAGCGAGGAGTAATGGAGCGAGGAGTAATGATGTCGTCAAATGGTAATCAGCAAGCTTACTCAATGGCCAGCATGCTTCTGATGGCTACCCTCTTTTCGGTGCTTTTGATCTTCGGTTCAGGTTGTCAGAAAAAAGCCCCTGCCCGTATTCAGACGAAGCCTGGTAAGCACGCAGTTGAAATCGCTGGGCACAAGGTATGGTGCATTATCGCAGCGGATAACGCTTCGCGGCAGAGAGGTTTGATGTATAGAACTAGCTTGCCCGATGATGAGGGGATGCTTTTTGTGTTTCCTCAAGCTTCAGAACAGGGCTTCTGGATGAAGAACTGCCTCATGGACATGGATATCGCCTACATCGATGACGATGGGAAGATCGTCGACATCATTACCATGAAAGCTCCAGCGCCCGGCGATGTTTTGTTTCCCCGTTATCGATCGAGTGAACCGGTTCGTTACGCCCTCGAAACCAATCCAGGGTGGTTTGCGAAGCGAGGGATTGAGGTCGGGGAAAAGGTTCTGGGATACAAAGGGCCCGGAAACCTGGTTCCGCGATAGCTAAAGAATCCTCCGGATTACGAAAGAAAGGGATCTTCAAAGTGCAGTGGAGACCTAAGTCTACGGGGGTCGAAGAGCGCGCCTGGTTCCTGTTGTGGCTGGGGTTGGTGGCTTTCCATGTCGTTTTGGCGGGGCCTGTTCTTTCTGGACCTGCTTTTTCTGGTGGAACGATGGAGCCCGTCATCTTGAGTGAAGGCTTAGCACTAGATCCATTGGTCAAAGTTGATTTGCGAGTCGATCCCCTTCAAAAGTTATTGTTAGTTTCTGGAATTGGGCCCGGATTAGCGGGGAAGATCATCGAGGCGCGAAATGAGCTGAAGCTGAAGAGGCTACAACCCTTTCAATGCCGCTGTTCGGTGATGCGAATACCGGGGGTTCCTGATCGCGCACTCCTTGAAGCGGGCCCGTGGTTATTGCCTTTGCCATGCCCGGGTCAGCAATGTCTTTACCCATCAGCGCCCTTTGAGGCAGCACCTTCTTCGGTTGGGATAAATCGATGAAGACATTTAGCTACCCGAATTCTCCCTTTGTGGTTCACTCAGAATTTGAGCCGGCAGGGGATCAGCCGAAGGCCATCGATCAGTTATCGGCTGGAATTGATAGAGGAGACCAGGGGCAGATTTTGCTTGGGGTCACCGGTTCGGGGAAGACCTACATGATGGCCCATCTGATCGCACGTGCAGGCCGACCAGCCATCATCATTTCTCATAACAAAACTCTCGCAGCTCAACTTTACTCGGAGATGAAACGGTTTTTACCAGAGAATGCTGTCGAGTATTTCGTTTCTTACTACGACTACTACCAGCCTGAAGCATACGTACCTTCCCGCGATATCTACATCGAGAAGGACGCAGCTGTAAATGCAGATTTGGACCGTTTACGCCTCGCTACCACAGCGAGTTTGCTGACTCGTCCTGACGTAGTGATTATTTCTTCCGTCTCCTGCATTTACGGCCTCGGTTCCCCAGAAGCGTTTAAAGGCAAAATGATTCACCTGTCAGAGGGGCTTGAGTTGGACAGGGAAGAGTTGCTGAAAAAATTGGTCGACATTCAGTACGAGCGCAATGACTTCGAACCTGCTAGAGGGACCTTCAGGGCGAGGGGAGACGTCGTCGAGATCCATGCCGCAAATGAAGAGGTTGCATACAGGGTGGATCTTTTCGGCGATGTGATCGAACGTATTGAGGAGTTTCATCCCATCAGCGGTGTCATCTTGGGTCAGTTAGATCAGCTGACAATTTTTCCCGCGAAGCACTACGTCATCAATGAAAGAGACCTCGATAGGGGAGTCGATGGTATTCAGAGAGAATTGGGGCAACGTCTAAAAGAGTTACGTGAACAGGGCAAAGAATTGGAAGCTCATCGCTTGCAATCGAGAACACGTTACGACATTGAGCTGCTGAATGAGGCCGGTTATTGCCCGGGAATCGAAAATTACGCCCGCCATCTAAATGGAATGGCGCCGGGCGAAAGACCACCGAACCTTCTGGATTATTTTCCACAGGATTACCTGACCCTAGTGGATGAATCCCATGTCACCTTGCCTCAGCTCGGGGGGATGCACGAGGGAGATCGATCACGTAAGCAAACTTTGGTCGATCATGGATTTCGATTGCCGAGTGCATTGGACAATCGCCCGATGCGATTCGATGAATGGCGAAATGTTACCGGGCAAAAGTTGTATCTTTCGGCGACACCGGGATCGATAGAATTGGAATCGACCGGAGGGGAAGTGGTCGAGGTGATCAACCGGCCTACTGGATTGTTGGATCCAGAGGTAGAAGTGCGGCCGGCAACGGGTCAGGTTCCAGATCTTTTGGAGCAAATTCGTATAACAATCGCTGCTGGCTATCGAGTTTTGGTAACAACTCTGACCAAGAGGATGTCGGAAGACCTTAGCGACTTTTTTCAGGAGACTGAAATAAAGGCGAGGTATTTACATTCCGAAATCGACACCCTTGAGCGTGTAGAAATATTGCAGGAGCTACGTAAAGGAAGCTACGACGTTCTGGTCGGAGTTAACTTGCTGCGAGAAGGGTTGGACCTGCCGGAAGTCTCTCTGGTTGCAATCATGGATGCGGATAAAGAAGGCTTTCTTAGAAGCGAAACGGCATTGATTCAGACCATCGGACGTGCAGCAAGAAATGAGTTTTCTCGGGTCATCCTGTATGGGGATGTTGTCACGGGGTCAATGCAGAGAGCGATCGATGAGACGAATAGGCGACGTGAAATTCAGAAGGAATTCAATTCAAAGCATGGCATTACTCCTAAAACAGTGATTCGGGATCTCGGCGTCACCGTGGAAGAGGAAGTGCGAGACCGCGTTGAAGAAGTTCAAGGCAAGATCCACGAAGTACCGGAAGAAGAGCGCGAGAAGAAGGCGATTCAATTGGAATCTGAAATGTTGGAGGCCGCACAGGCCCTCGATTTTGAAAAAGCTGCTTTGCTTAGGGATCAAGTGATGCGTTTAAGAGGTGAAGCGGTAGATCCGGTGGTTAAACCCAAGTCAAAAAGTCGAAAGATGAGAAAGCGTCATTAACGATGTCGGGTAGTGCTCCAGAAATTCCAGGATTTCAACCGCTCCAAATTCGCGGTGGAGGCGAGTTGGGGATCTGGATAGAGGCGCGCCAAGTGCGCCTTGATCGCCGAGTCTTGTTGAAAGTACTCCCCGCAGGTGAAGCTCACCTGGCGAACGACTTTCAGAGAGAAGTTCGGGGAATGGTGCAGCTCGACGGTCGCGGTAGCCTACGGGTGATCGAAGAGGGGCAAGCGGGGCAGGCTCGATTTGTAGCAATGGATGAAGCTGGAAGTGTTCGAGCCGATCCCGAGCTGTTCTCCGAAGAAGATATCTATCCGCTCGCCTCCATGCTGATCTCCTTGTATCTGGAATCGATCGCATTGGGATTTCGTCCAGGCAGGATCCCGGTGGAATCGTTACTTCGCCTCCCTGCAGGTGGTTTTGTCGTGTGTGAGTTGGGAAAGATACAATCGGTCAGCAGTGATGCCGATATGGAGGAGCATCGCTCTCCAATAGCGGAGACTTTGCGCCGCTGGAGTCGCCACCTCGGATTGGCTAAAGCATCTGAGCCTCTCTTGGAAGAGCTACGCCAAGAGCAATTCGGTCTTGAAGAAATCCGTACTCGTTGGAGCCAATCGGCAGAAGTTGTAAAGCGAAGGCCAACGGCAACCACGCGAGTTCAAATTCCCATGCTTATGGCTTTGGGAATTTGTCTGGTGTTGCTTCTTTTATTGAGTAATCAGCTGATCGATCAACGTTCTGAAATTTCTAAGGAGCTTGAAGTCGGATCGGGAGAATCGTCATCTTCCGAATCCGGATTTGTAGGAGAGAATGAAGTTTCTGGAGATCGAAACTCCGAAGTCGTTACCAGCAATAATGGAGAAGGGGACTCCGGTAATGGGGTTGAGGCCCCGCGCGATGATTCTGGTAGTTCGGGTGAATTGAACAGGATCAAGGACGCCCCGATTCCCGTTTCCGAGGACGATTGGGAAGTTGCAGTAGCAGAGGATCAAGCCTGGCAGCTTTGGAGGAAGATCCATTCTGAGGTCGATCCCGGGAATCTCATCGCGAATCGCCAAGAGCTTCTGAATTCGCCGCTGGGTATGAATGATTCCAATTTGATTAGGCGAGCTCTGCTTTGGCAGGAATCGAAGCTTTTGCGAAGTCTGAATTTGGAGATCAAGTCTGCGGTCACGGATGATCAGATTGAAAATGCCAAGCGCCTTTTGGCGGAAGCGAGCACTCTTCTGCCAGAGCGGAGTTTTGAGGAAGAAGAAAATCGAATTGCCGCTCTTCAACTCAGGCAACTGGAACTGCAGAAGCGGTGGAGTGAGCAGCAATGCCGTACCATTGAATCCCTGTTGGGCACTGGAGCACTTGGCGATTCTGATAGATTTGGGTTTACAGAATTAAGCGTTGACCACCCAATCTGGGTGGCTTCTGACCGCTTCAAAAAAAGTGTGAAAGCGGCATTAGGCGTGCACGATAGGGTTCTGCTCCGCCTACGCAATGAGATCAATACGGGTAAGGACATCGAGGTCTCGCTGAAGAATGGACGTCGGATCAAAGGTAAAGTGCTCGCCGTAACTTCTGGCGATATAGAGATCAAGCCTCAGGGAAGGCGAGAAGGGACGCTCCTGAAGTGGAGTGACTTGGATCGAAACTGGAGCAGAAGTTGGCTTGTTGATTCAGATGATATTGACCCTGAGCAAATCAAAAAAGAGAGAGCGATGCTCTCAATGATTTGGGGAGGTCTCGAGAAGGTCGATGCCGGGGAGCTCCCTGAAGGGTTGATCGAGCCATTAAGAGTTGCAGCCGAAGAGACTCGTCGTTGGCGTCGTATCGACGGATTTAACCGACTGAAAGAAGAAGAACCTTTTCCTTCTCGGGATCGAGTCGAAGCTTTGGTGAAGAGATTTCCTTCCACAGATTGGGCTGTTGGAGAAAAGAGCCAGTTAGAAGAGTGGTGGATTTCTCCTGGATTCAGCAATGGCCCAAGTGATCTCGGTTTGTTCCCTGGAGCGAGTGAGCTGATATGGCGTGAAGGTGAAGAAGGGTTCGAGTTGGAGGTTCGTTGGGATACTGGAGAGGGGATTGTTCAAGATTGGGGGAACCAAGATACCGGTGAAATCCGTACAGTGCGGAGAGGTGGAGTTCTCTTGCGCGGAGATATTCCCCTAGAAACCCCTCTTTCATTTGAGCAGTTCTTGACTCTTCAATTGGAGGGGTCGGTGACTTTTCGGGAGAAGCCGAATTTCAATGTCGTGTTTTGGACAGGGGGGGAGGTCCCCGTCATCTTTGGTTTGGGATTGCGTCCCCCTGAAAGAGCTTCATTTACCTCTGCTGGAGAGACGGTTCTTCTACCTGCCCATGGAATTTTCAAAGCGACTGAAATCAAACTTCCAGATACAAAAGTGGGAGAAGGGCCTTTGCCATTTCCATTGCCGATCGTGGCGCCGCGTTTGGATCCGGGAGATCTACTGAAGATGGAGTTGATAGACTTGGCTGCGGAAACGGTGATGACCCTCGGCGGAGAAAAATTGCTACAGCTTCCCGGAGAAGCTCGCCCCCGTCGCGGGGGGGTTGCCTTTAGCACTTTTGAAAGCCCCATCATGATCAAGGGGATTCGGCTGAATGCAGGAGTTTCGTCACAACAATGGCGAGCCTTGCTCTTAGAAAAAGCACGAAAAACGCTCTGGAATGGCCAATAAAGGCGGTTTATGCCCTTCGGCTACCTTGCCCTCTGCACTTCGCTCAACTAAAATTCGACCTCGTGAGCCTTCCCCACATTCGCCCACAAAGGTGGACGTGGGGAACCCCCGAATTTGTAGACCTAGCCCTCTCTGCATTTAGGTGGAAGTCTACTGATCCCGGCACAGCAAAACATCAGACTCCGGTAGCGATTTGACCGGTCATGAGCCAAGGAGAATTCATGGATCTCAATCGATTCCCTGCACTGTCACGTGGCATCGCATGCCTCTTGCTCTGCTTACTCTGCTCCAGTGCTTTCATCGGGTCGACCCTTTACTCAAATCCGATAGTGGCCTCAAGCGAGGCCGATGATTTTTCAGCCCTAAAGGTTGGTGATCGGGTTCGGGTTGTTCTCCGGAGAGGTGGACGATACGAGGGTGAAATCGTCGAAAAGAGTGGCGAATCGATATCGATCAAGCACAAGTTCGGCACTGCAAAGGTCAATCGTCAAGATCTCCTAGAATGGGAGCGATTCAAGACGATACCTGAGCAGTACGAAGAGCGAGCCGCGGACTGTAAAACTGCAGCAGACTGGTGTGATTTGGGTGACTGGGCTGTTGAACAAGGAGAGATTGAACTTTCGCGAAAGGCTTACCGAGAAGCGACAAAGATCCAGTCCAACAATTCCAGGGCACGGGAAGCACTCGGGGAAGTCGAGCACGACGGCCGTTGGATGCCTCTTGAAGAAGCGATGGCTGCCCAAGGGAAGCAGCTTTACGGGGGAGAATGGCTCACTCCTGAGGAGATCGCTGAAAGGGAAGATGCGGAATCTGTAGCCCGCAGAGCTGAGTCTCTCAAGGGTAGAGATGCCTACGTTCAAGAGTTGCGGGGTCGTTCATGGGCTGAAGTCGAGCCGATCATCACGACAAACTACATCGTTTACTGCAACTCTACCGAAGAAAATGCCCGTTATTACGCTGACGTGATGGAAGCTTTGTACAAAGCATACGACAAAGTGTTCATCGAAAAGTTTTGGCCTCGAAAGTTTCGCAAGGCTCCTCGAAGCGATGTTTACATCCATGCCAATCACCAACAATTCATGGACTGGACCGGTAATGGGCCAGGCATTGGGGGGTTCTATAATCTGCTTCGACAAGACGTGACCGGATATCACGGCTCCTTTGGAACTACTGGAAGTACAGAGGAGGTCCTCGCCCACGAGGGAACTCACCAGTTTGAAGGCATGATTTTCAAGGATCTGCGGTTCTTACCGATTTGGTTCGTTGAGGGACTGGCGGTCTACTTCGGTGATGGCTCAAAGATTGGCCGTCGTAAGGTAGAGATCAATCAGATTCCGAGGGACCGGCTGGTTGGATTGCAGCAGGCGATTGAGGACGGGTCCTACTGTGATCTTCGCAAGCTGCTCAGAGTTCCTCAGCAACGCTTCAGCGGTTTCTTTTACGGCCATGCTTGGGGAATCCTGTATTACTGCATCTACGGAAATCAGGCTCCCGTAAAAGCATGGACCACCAAAGAAAACACGGGTGGAAAAATTCTAGAGGATTGGCTCTATCACGTTCAGGAGATGGATGGCATCTGCGACTACGAAAAGGAAGCCCAGTTCTTTGAAGGCTTGATCACCAAGCACTCTGGCAAGTCCATCGACGAATGGGAACAAGAGTACAAGGATTGGATTCTCAAGCTTCCTGTTGAGGAGATCGGCCGGAAGAGGGGAAGGGTATTCTCTAGTACCGAAATCAAGATCGAATCGACAAAACCCGCTGGCTGGCGTTGGGAGAAGTCCGGTGGGCTTTATTCAGACGAAGTCGTTGCTTCGACGAGTACGGGATCGAAAAAACGTAGAGCTTCTACTTACGCTTGGCCGAACTGGCAACACGCTGAATTGAGCGAAGATTACGCACGGTCACTAGTCGGAAACATCTTTAAAGATGTTGAGTATGTGGAAGAGCTCGAAGAGCGTCAAATGGGTGGAAACCCAATGATGGTGGC
>NHDG01000077.1 GCA_002167285.1 Planctomycetia bacterium TMED53 | reverse complement strand
GACGCAAGTCTTCTAGATTGCCAGGAGCAAGTACCAAGAGTCTTTGCAGGCGTTTCCAAGCAGCGCCTTCATTGCCGGCAGAAAGGTGTGACTCCACGGCATGACGTAAAAATTTAGCTTGGACTTCTGGAGCTGCATGGCCTGCACACTCAGCAGCTTCTTCAATTAGATCGGTTCCTGAATCGGGGTCATGATCAGATAGTAATACCTCATATATTACCAGAGCGGACATTGGATCTTCTGCAGCTCGATCTCTTGCTCTTCGAATCATCTCTTCTGTCGTTGCCTCGCGAATGAAGCCGTCCTCCATAAAGCGATACAAAACAGAACAGGTATCGAATCGAGTCAGTGTCGACTCTGACATGACTTCTTCGATGGTTCGTGCTCCATCGATGAGTTGGTAGATGGAGTGATTCTCTGCAGGCGCATTACTTGGAGATTCAGGAACGAGTATCCAACGATGATCTTGTATACGTTGGCGTATGACGGTCCACTCGTCAGCTTGGCGAAGACCTTCAATGATGATGCTCATGGGGTCTACTTGAACGCGAGTGATATTGTGAGTGTCGTCATCGAAGTCAGATTTTAATTGTTCAGGAAAAAATTCGAAAGAACCATTGGTCCATAAGAATAGATCAAAAAGTTCTTCTTCGATCTTTTTCCGTAATGCATTTTCTAGTTCCGCTTCTGCTAGCACGCCACGATCGACTAGGGCTCTGCCAAGTAGTATTCCAGTTTCTTCATGATCGCGGCCTGCTTGTTCTAAATCGGCACTGGATACAACACCTTCGCGTAATAAGATGCTTCTGAGGCGTAGCTGTTTAGAAGAGTCTGAGCGGACAAGTGTGATATGCCCGGTTTCGAATACAATCGAAACACTCTCCTCACCTCTAGCGATTTCCAACGTTCCGGAGCGCGCCCCTTGAGACAGAGTCTGTAGAAGTTCTTGTAGTCCGAAATGTTCGAGGTGTCCTTTTAAAATGCTCATCCTTCAACTCCCACTGTCGCCGAAACGGACGGCTTGCACCGGAGGTCGAAAGGTACGGTTTTCCTCCTCTAGTTAAGGAGGTAGCATCCGTAAAAGACCTCGAATAAGGATACAGAATGGTTTCAGGATCAACCAATCGGCACAGTGGAAGGAAAGACGTGATTATGCAGAATGACGCCTCTCCCGGGCTCTACGTGCACGTCCCGTTTTGTCGGAGCCGTTGCACTTACTGCGATTTCCATGTAGCGGCTCTGAGGCCTGGAGTCGTTTCCGAGTACGTCGCAGCCCTCGTCGCAGAGATTCGTAAGTACGCTGATAGTGGTTTCCGGCCGAGGACGATCTTTGTCGGTGGAGGAACCCCAAGTGCATTGCCTATCGATGAATGGAAGCTTCTTCTTAGTACTCTATCGGATTCGTTTTCTGGAGACTTGGTTGAGTGGACAATCGAAGCAAACCCTGAATCGATTTGCAAAGATAAGATACAGATCGCCCTAGGTTTGGGCGTTGATAGATTCAGTACAGGTGCGCAAACCTTTTCTGAAAAAGGACTTTCTCTGATGGGGCGGAGGCATGATGCGGAGCGTGTGTCTACTGTGCATCAATGGTTTTCAGAGTGTGGCGTTCCACGAACCAGTCTGGACTTGATTGTTGGTTGGCCGGGACAGGACCTAGAGTCTATTGAGGTGGATTTGGAATCGGTAAGAAGTATCGACCCGGATCACATCAGTTTGTATCACCTGAGTTATGAAGCGGGGACTTGGCTCCATGCGATGCGCGAACGTGGAGGTTTGAAGCCACTCTTGGATGAATCATGTATTGAGTATTCAAATACATTTCTCAATGGCTTAGCTGATCAGGGTTATCAAAGGTATGAAGTCTCAAATCTTGCAAAGCGAGGGGGCGCCTCCTTGCACAACTTGAATTACTGGTTAAGAGGGGAGTACCTAGGAGTTGGGAGCGGAGCAGCTTCTTTTCTTAAAGGTAAGCGCTGGAAAAACAAACCAGATGTTTCCGCATACATTTCAAAGGCGGGAAAACCAGATCAAGTAGATGTAGAGTTTCCTGATTCCCAAAGAACTATGACAGAACTGATAATGCTTCAGTTGAGGCTTGCAGTTGGTTTGGACACCCGACTTTTTTCGGAACTCACAAGTATTGATTTCCTGGATGTTTGTGGCGGTAGTTTGCGCATCTTTGCTGAACAGGGTTTGCTTGTTCAGGAGGCAGATCGAATTTTTGCCACAGATTCCGGTTTTGACCTGCTGGATTCCATCATTCTCCAGTTTGTTGAGGATGTCGAAAAGAGTTGGAATGCGGGAACGTGATATTCCTTTGATCGAAGTCAGCTTGGCTGTTCGTTTTTTAAAGCAGCGAAATTGGCTAGAGAGCTCGATTCTCTCTGATTTATTGCATCGAATGCAGCCAGGATCAGGCCTTGCAGGATTATTGGAATGTCTCCACGCTCTGGGAGTTCTTCATGTGGATCAGGTCAGAGCATTAGTTCAGAGAGTCCGAAATCAATTAAGAAGGCTATATTCCGATAGTCCTGAATCCCGTGTTATGGATGGGAGATTCGGAAGAATTACGCTGGAACATAAGTGGATATCCGCTGACCAATTGGAGATTGCTCTTCTGGAACAATCTCGTTTGCGGAAACTTGGGCTTCGATTCCGAATTGGTGAGGTATTGCTGCGCCTTGGGTATCTCAGTCGCAGTCAAGTCGAGAAGATTCTCGAAGAGCAGGGCCAAAGAACGAAAACTTGTCCCAATTGTGGAAACGTCGATTCTTTTTCGGCCCTTCTTTGCTCCTGCGGCCAAGAGTTGTCAATTGGGCCTGTCCTCTGCCCAGTGACCCGTGACTCTGTATTGGAATAATCAGCTTCCCTTTATCCAGGTCTGATTTGCCAACTTTTAACTTCCCATCCTAATCTTCTTTGAAGTTTTGCGGCTTTTTTCGCCGTCAAATTTGCGTGGCAGGCAGGGGAATAAAATGAAGGACGAAGATTTGAAGTCCAATCATGATGATAAATCCGTAAACAACGGAGAGTTGCCCGAGGTGAAAGCTGTTCCTATCGAGGAGGAGCTGAAACCGAATACGGTTCCTCATGAGGAAATCGCAGATGACGATGTCATCATTTACCTCGATGACTCTGCTGAGACAGTTGATTCAGAAGCTGAAGTAGAACTTCTGACTCACAGGCCAGGCGAGGAAGATGTTCTGACGGAGTTTGAACGTCTTCCGGAAGTCAAGGCGACGATCGTCGATGGCATTCCAGAGGTGGTCAACGTCGATGAAATCACTTCTTTAATTTCCGAAGACGTGGATAGCGGGTGGAGTCATTTCCTCGCTGACAAAGTCGTATTCTTCGACCGTTGTAAAGAGTACGTCGTTACACATCAGAAATGGCTAGCCTGTGCGGCGGCTGTAGTCCTCGTCGCAGTGATTGCTGCTTGGTCGCCTTCAACAAATGCTACCAGTGAGCCGACTCAAATCGTCGAGGCCAATGCTTCAGCAGAAGTGTTTGATCAGTGGGTTGACCAGGCGCTAACAGGGCACCTGCTGGAGATCGGAGAGAAAAAATGAGACAGCTTCTTCATTTCCTATTGGTGGTCTGTCTGGTTCTGATGCCAGGAGTCGTACAGTCAGGAACCGTTGTTCTCAAAAATGGTCACGTCATCAATGGTCAAATCATCGTTAGCGATGATGAAAAAGTGATTATGACTTGGGGTAATGGTCGGACGACGATCTATCACCGCTTTATCGAATCGGTTTCCTTGACGGAAGAAGAGGAGCTTGCTGTTCGCATGTACCAAAACTCAAGAGAAGTGGTATCGGTCGCTGATCTTGTTGAGCCGATAGAGCTTCCGGATTTCAGTGAGCTACACTCACCGGATCCAGTCGAAGCCGTCGAAGGTGTAGTGGTGTCACAGGAGGAGATCGCGGTCGTCAGTGAGGGCGAGGAGTCTACCTCAGATGATTTCGACGCACCGACGATTCTCGAAAAGCATGAATTTCAAGGGCTTGGATTTTCAATTGAGCTTCCCGCTTCATGGTCAGTCAATGAATACAATGATTCGGTTAGCTTTAAATCCGATTGTGAAGAAGTGCTGATCGCTGTCGATCAATACACAGAGGGAGCGATGACTGCGGATAGAGCTGCATTGGGTTTGCAGGAAAGTTTGAATCAGCAAGGGTTCGGTTTAGGACAAAACGGTCTTGTCGATTTCATGGTGCACCTTGCTCCCGAATTCTCGGTCGAAAGCCTGACTCCAGATACAAATCATCATGCGGTTCACGCGCTTTTGAATTCAGCTTCCGCGGAAGAAACGTCATTGGTTTCGGTTTATTGGACCGTGAATGGGAATGAAGTAAGTGGGGAATTGCTCGAGGAAATTCTCTCTACCATGATTTTTTCAGCGCCTCAGGGATAAATTCTTCTCACTTAAATTGGGAAATTGGTGGGCGGCACTTCGTGCTTCTCACCAATTTTCGATGATACATCGCAGAAAAGATGTTGAACTCTTCGAAATTTTCTATGTAACATATCCGCAGTTAGGGGATTCTGAGGGGAGTGGTGGCCGGAGGGGAAACCGGCGACCCAATAAGTCCAGTAAATCGAAAGTTGATCTAAAGTCGATCTGGGCGAAACTCAGGCGAAAAATAATGAGACTCAGGGAGTGAAATGAAGACGCCCTGGTCTTGCCTTTGGGTAGATTCGCCTTTTCATTCCCTCAACACAACATTTCAGGAACTCGTAGCTCGGAAGTTCAGGAACTCGTAGCTCGAAAGTGGTCACTCACGGTTAGATAAAAGTGACGCCGGAGTTGTTTTTCGAATCCGTTCTCATCAGGTTGCGACTTGTTCGCGGTATCTAATGCTACGGTTAAATTAAATCCCCAGCATCAGAGATCGGGTTTCTGTAATTCTGCAGAGTTGGTAGGTGGGATACCGAATCGAAAAATTGATGCGGGATATTGCTGCTCGAAAAATAGTTTTCAGGTAAGCAAACTTGTGTCTTGCATCTTTCCCTACTTTTCACTCATACTCTTGGAGATTTCTATCGGCGAGCGGTTCTGGGCAGTGGTTGTCCTCTCTCCGTTCTCCGGTCGTCCCCTCGGAGGGGGGCGATAACATCAGGGTTGAGGGGCACTGCCCCCGATAGGAGTTGGCACATGGCCAAGAAGAAAGCGGCGAAGAAAAAAGTCGCCAGAAAGAAGGCGGCTAAGAAAAAAGTCGCCAAGAAAAAGGTAGCGAAGAAGAAGGCAGCCAAGAAGAAGACTGCTAAGAAGAAGACTGCAAAGAAGAAAGCAGCAAAGAAGAAGACTGCAAAGCGGAAGACCGCAAAGAAGAAAGCAGCAAAGAAGAAGACTGCTAAGAAGAAGACTGCTAAGAAGAAAGCAGCAAAGAAGAAGACTGCTAAGAAGAAGGCAGCTAAGAAGAAGACTGCTAAGAAGAAGACTGCTAAGAAGAAGACTGCAAAGAAGAAAGCAGCAAAGAAGAAGACTGCTAAGCGCAAGACGGCTAAGAAAAAGACCGCCAAGCGTAAGACTGCTAAGAAGAAGACCGCTCGTAGAAAAAAGTAGGGGCGCCTTCAGGACAGTCACGACCCTGGCGAGGGGGAACCCAGCGTTCCAGGCCTAGACCTGATACAAGTCCTAAGTACAGTTACTGGGACTGAGAATGCGAGGGATCCCGGCTCAAGCCGGGGCGAGCCCCTGGGGGCGAAAAACCCCAACTTTCTCCGGGGAGTTATGCGCGGAGATACGGATTGAGTTCCGTATCTCCGCGCTTTTTTTTTGCGGTAGCTGTTTTTGGTAGCTCCTTTGTATTTGCCCAAAAATCAAAATCTTGGGGTCGGGCAGGAGGAGGCGGAATGAGTTCCGATGCGGAGGACGGTTTTGGGGAAAAGTGGACTTTAGCGAGATCTGCACTGGATTCATCCAGGAGAGTATCTGTTTTTACTGGGGCTGGCATGAGCGCGGAGAGTGGAATCCCGACATTTCGAGGCGAGGATGGTCTTTGGAAAGGACGGCGTCCCGAGGAATGGGCAACTCCCGAAGCTTTTCTCGAGTCTCCAGCTGTCGTCAGGGAGTTTTATCAGTGGCGTAGGGATCTGATTTCAGGTGTGAATCCTCACGCCGGGCACTTGGCACTTGGAAGCTGGGCTAAAGCTGGTAATCGAGCCATCGATGTTGTCACCCAAAACGTGGATGGGTTTCACCAACTTAGCGGCTGCCCAAGTGTATTAGAGCTACATGGTTCCCTGTGGAGCCAGCACTGTCATGTGTGTCAGCATTCTGAAACTGACGTTCACCGAGTCTCTTGTCATTGTGGAGGTCCGTTGCGTCCTTCGGTGGTTTGGTTTGGTGAGGTACTGCCGCAGGATGTATGGAGGCAGGCAGAAGAAGTTATTCGTCATTCTGAAGCGATGTTGGTAATAGGAACTTCCGCAGTCGTCTATCCCGCAGCCTCACTCGTGTTCGCAGCTCTTGAAAGAAGTGTTCCTGTGATAGAGATCAATCCCCAACCGGTTCTTGGTGATCCGGCGATTTGTATCTCTGGAACTGCTGCAAAGGTGTTGCCGCAATTGTTAAAAGGTCTTTGATCTTTCCAGGGTGGTTTCGATTTTTAGTAAAAAGTCTGTTTTCGCCAGCCTGCCGATGTGAGGGATCGCATCACGAGGATAGTCATGGCCGTTATCCGTAATTGGTGAAGAAGTTCTACTGCGCTCGCAGCGTGGAAAATCAAAACCTATGGGGAACTAAATATGGATCCGTACGTGAGAGAGGATCTAAATCGATAGGGAAATCGTGAGGGGAGAGAAAATGAGTGCCGAGGGGGGGACTCGAACCCCCATGAGCCGAAGCTCATCAGATCCTTAGTCTGACGCGTCTGCCAGTTCCGCCACCTCGGCGAGGATCGGAAACAGGAAGTTTAGGTGGCAAACTCCCCATGTCAAGTTTGACGGGGATTTTGCCACCCAACTCATGAAAAAACGCCAATTTACGGCTCTGCGCCCTGATCGATCCAATCCTTGACCAACTGAATCTGATCCGCTGTCAGGCAACAGAATCCGCCGATGGGCATTTGAGCACCAGCAGCGGCTGTTGAGCAGCCGGCAGCCTGGGCTGCAGCGACATGTGTGCCCTCGATTTTACGGAAGAGCCAGCTTGCGGAGGAATCCCCCGGCGTGACGAAGTCGAGGGCAGAGCACTCTGCCGACGGCTGATTGACGAGGGTTCCGTAGGAATCATTACCGACATTTGAAAGATTCAGGTTACCAAAGTTGCTTGGAGGAGCGTGGCACACAGTGCAATCACTCTCGATCACTAACGGGTAAACGTCTTGGCTGTAGGAAATCGTGCCACAGCCTGCGATCGGGATATTTTCACAAATTCCAGCGTTGCAAACATCATCGGTACACGGATCTGAATCGTCGCAATTGATGGGAACCCCAAAGCAACCTCCTGCTCCATCGCAAACATCATTGGTCGTACAGGGGTCGCCGTCATCGCAAGGGGTTCCAGCCGGGCAAGGAGTTGATTGGCAATCCGTGCTGGTCTGTGGGCAGTCGAGGCCATCGGGGGTGGGGTCTTGGCCGCAAAGGAGTGGCTCCAGAGGAACACCCGATCCAAACAGGATTGTCAAGAGCGCGACGGGGTCAGCGATGTCGAGAGATCCATCGTCATTGGAATCACACGCATCGGGGCACGCTGCCGGACCTGATCCCGAAAACAAAATCGCAAGGGCGGATACGGCATCCGCGATGTTCACCAGAGAATCGAGATTGCAGTCATTTCGGGTGAAGTCCTCTTGGGCTGAGATAGGGCTTGCGATCAACACGAATGACAAGAGTGCCAACAAAGTTACTGATTTTGTGCAGAAAAATTTCATTTTTTCTTTCCTCTATAGCGGGACGTGGGTCGATAAAGCCGGCATGCAAGGGCTTGCGCTGAACCTTGCATGTTTAGACCAATTAACATCTTATCGCCTCTCGGGCGGTCCGCAACTTCGCCCTTAGAGACCTTGTAAGCCCGTTCACCTCGATTCGTCGATCCCTGAGGGCTAAGATTCGCCTTGGGCCGGCAGGAAATGTGGCCTCCATAGTCGAGAGAAGGAGCCATGATCAGTCAAAGAGTTCGAACCATTACCCCCTCTGCGACCCTCTCCTTGAACGCGCGTTTGCAAGAGATGCGTGCACAAGGAAAAGAGATCATCAATCTCAGTGTCGGTGAGCCTGACTTTGAGACTCCCAAATTCATCCGCGATGTCGCCCATGAAGCGATGGAATCTGGGTGGACTCGTTACACAGCAACTTCCGGACACCCCGAAGCTCGCGAAGCGGTATGTCGTCATGTTCAAGCGACTCGCAATGTCGAAGTAAAGCCTGAGCAGGTTGTGCTTTCTTCAGGTGTTAAACATTCGCTCTCCCAGGCATTGCTATCATTGGTGAACCCCGGAGACGAAGTGATGATCGGAGCGCCTTATTGGGTTTCCTATCCTGAGCTAATTCGATTGGCGGATGGAATTCCGGTAGTGGTGGAGACGCGAATCGAAGATGGGTTCCGCCTGACTCGGGAAGCTTTAGAGAAGCAACTCACTCCGAGAACGATGGGGATCATTCTCAATGAGCCAGGGAATCCGACGGGGATTGTCAGCAGTACCGCCGAGATTTTGGAAATCGTCGAGTTTGCTCGTGACAACGACTTGTGGATCATCAGTGATGAAATCTACGAGGCGATGGTCCATGAAGGAAAACTGAATAGTCCATTTAGTATCGACCCCCAAAGAGTGAGCTACATTTCTGGACTCTCTAAATCATTTGCCATGACCGGTTGGCGTCTGGGTTGGAGTGTCAGTGAGCCCGATCGTGCCAATGCGATCGGAAGGCTTCAAAGTCATAATGCGGCCAACCCATGTAGTATTTCGCAAGCTTGTGTGGCTGCAGCATTGGGTGGTATGGATCAACCTGAGTTGCAGGAGATGTACGCTGCATTTCGGGAGCGAAAAAATCTCGTCGTCGAAAAACTGGATCAGATGAATGGTGTTCAGTTTGTCTCTCCGAAGGGGGCATTTTACGTCTTCGTTGATATCTCCAATTTCCTCGGCGAAGGAAAGTTAGTTGCCGATTCGAACCAGTTTTGTCTCGGGTTATTAGAGGAGAAAGGCGTTGCAGCAGTGCCTGGGGATGCGTTTGGAACTCCAGGTTGTTTGCGCCTCTCGTATGCTCGGCCCGCAGAGGAATTGAGCGACGCCTTGGATCGATTGAGTCAGTTTTTGGAAAAAGTGGCTTCTTCTTCCTGATTTCTCACTTTAGGAGGCGAAATTCGCCTCTCTCGGGTATCGACGGTCATTGATCGAACCGAAATTCTGAGCCAGAATCCTAATAAGCCTGATGATTGAAGTGCGGGGAAATGGGCGAGTTTCGCCCAAGCACCATCTAGGCGCGGGGAATATCGATTTGCATCTGTTGAGACCACTACACCGGTCCCCCGTTTTTTGGAACTGATCAGGAAGGGACCTCGATGATGGCCCAATCCACAAAATGTTTCTGCGCTCTCGCAATGATGTTTGCGATGGTGTTCTGCTCACCTCTTTCCGCTGCCCCTGATTTCGATGCTTCCTCATTGTCCTTGGATGATGATGTCAAAGCTGTTCAGGAGCGCTTCCAAAAGCAAATGGAAGATATGCGCGGTGAGTTTTCCCGTCAGCTAGAACTTCGTAACCAGGAATTCGAAAAGCGAATTTCTCAGATTCGAGAAGTTGCGGCCAAGGAGCTTGAGAATACGAAAACTGAAGCCCGGGCCCAGTTTGAGATGATGAAGCAGCGTGCTGCTGAGGAACTTGAATCTTTTGGTCAGCAAGTTGAAGAGCAGCTGTCGCAGCTGAAGTCCCTAGCGGATGACAAACTGACGGAGGCTCAAGCGGAAATCGAGCGTCTCATCCGTGAAAATGAAAACCTGAAGAAGATGCTTCGCGAACTTGGCGGCATTTCTAACGAGGTTGGAAGTGACGGCCAGAATAGTGGGGCAGGAAATTCACGTCCTCGCGCTCGACTGGGGATCTCGGTATTGCCAGGAGATGAGGAAGCTGCCACTTGGGTTCGTCTTCCCTCTTCGCGCTTGTCTGTTGTGGCAAGTGTGACTCCAGGTGGAGCTGGAGACATGTTGGGTTTGAAGGTCGGGGACGTCATCACTGAGGTCGATGGTAAAGAAGCCTCCATCGAAACCCTGCAATCAGTCGCCGGAAGTAAGAAGGTTGGCGATGAAATTACCTTCATCTGGGCTCGTCGCGGTACCGACGGTGTTTTGAGAACCCAAGTTAAAGGGGTTCTCGCGGGTGAGGGTGTCCAAGGGGAAATTGTTAGAGACAGGGTTCGTCGTAACGAGGGGAGACGCGAAAATGTCTCTCCAAGACGCGAGCAACGTCGCGCCCCAGTCGCTGAAAGAGCCGTCCCCGGAGTCTCCCTGGGTGTTAGCGTGATTCAGGAGGACGATTTTGGGGTTCGTGTCACAGAGCTCGATGCCGGATCGAATGCCGCCATCATGGGATTGATCGTCGGAGATGTGGTCACCGGAGTCGGGGATGCACGAATCCGTACCATCGACGGGCTTCGGGATATTTTGTCCCGGACGATGCCTGGGGCCGCAGTGGAGTTACATTTCCAGCGTGACGGACGGGCTTGGATCGCCAAGGGGATGCTGGCTCAGGCTTCTGGAGATGGGGCCACGAGGACCTCTCTTGAGCGCGCTTCGACGGTTCGTGGATTCCTCGGAATTGTCCCTGCCGAATCTGAGGGCGGATTGGTGGTCCAGGAGGTGATCGAGGGGTCGTGCGCCGCTCAGATGGGACTTCGTAGTGGCGATCGCCTCGTTTCGGTCGGAGGAAAGACGATTCCTGATCTTGATTCGCTGAGGGCGAGTCTTGGAGACTTGCGCGCCGGCGATTCTCTCAAAATCGGTTTCTCTCGCGACGGGGAAGCTCTCGAGCGTCGTGGGGTCCTCGGAGCTTATCCGGAGACCGAAGATCAATCTGCAGCTCCAGATCAATCAGCTCCAGGCCGATCAGCTCCAGGCCGATCAGCTCTCAATGTCATTCCCGCTCGTGAGTTGGCGAAGAGTCCCTCCTCTACCGCTGCTCCTATGGTGACGACGCGTTCGGCAGTCACTGAGAGACTTCAGCAGCAACGCCCAGTTCGAAAACCGAATGAGCCAGCTTTGGGGATTGCGGTCGTTTGGAGTGAAGCCGGTGTCAATGTCGAGCGGGTTTTTCCAGGTTCCCTGGCTGAGGAAGCCGGATTGGAGATGGGAGACCGCCTCATTCGAATTGAGAACACCGCGATCGATTCCATCGACGCCATTCGGGCTGCACTCGCGGACCGTGAGGAGTTCGGAGTGGTCTTCGAGGTGGAGAGGGGACTCGATACTGTCGTACTCATGACTCGTCCCCGTGAGGCTGTGGTTGCCTTTGAGGATTCGGTCAAGCTGACTCCGACCTCCGCAGTCAGCACTCCAGCATCTGTCACTCCAGTTGCAGCGCTCTCCTCAGAGGAGCCTCCCTTCCTCGGAATGGATGTCGAGGAAAATAGCTGGGGAATCATGGTCGTTGGGACACTTGAAGGTTTGCCTGCTCACAATGGTGGATTACGCCCGGGGGATTGGGTGATCTCGATCTGTGAGACTTCCGTCGAAACCATCGAAGATATGCAGACGGCACTTCAGTACCAAGGTTTGCATTCGATCTCGATGAAGATTCGACGTGGGATTGAAACGATCGAAGTCACCATCCCTTTGCTGAAGCAGTAGTTACCAACTCCTGAAGAGGAGTTCTTTTTGGCGCGAATTGCTCTGATCGGTCTTCCTGGAAGCGGAAAGAGCACCTTGGGTTCCTCCCTGGGTGCCGCTCTAGATTCTCCATTTTTAGACATGGATTCTCTGCTTGAGGAGTCTTCTGGAAAATCTCCTCGTCAGTGGGTCGAATCTTATGGGTGGGAGGTTTTCCGCTCTGCGGAATCGATCATCTTGGCCGCTCTCGATCGTAGCTATGTTGAAGATTCGGACGTCGTGATTGGCTGCGGTGGCGGAGTGGTTGAGACTGCAGCGAATGTAGAGATCCTGAAGAAGTGGAATTGCATTTGGCTCGATGCGGAGGATGAGGTCCTCCTTCGTCGAACTCGAGGATCAGATCGTCCTCAGCATTTTGAAGCTAGTGAAGAAGTTGTACTCTCAACATTGAGGATTCGCCGTTCCTCCATATACTGCAGCCTCGGTGGGACCGCTGTGGATACCACTCCGATGAATCCGGATGACGTCCTGGATTCGGTGTTGAAGCAATTGGGGGAAAGGTAATCATCATGGAGCTCGTGGATATTCCAGCTACAGCTCCTTCCTATTCCGGCGTCCCGATTTCAATGCTGATGCAGATTTTCTCATTCCTGATCGGTGCGGCGGTCGGTTCGTTTTTGAACGTCTGTATCTACCGCATTCCCATCGAGGGATTGAGTGTCAATTCTCCTAGGGGATCATTTTGTCCTAGTTGTAAGACTCCGCTGCGCTGGTTTGAAAACATTCCGATTCTCGGTTGGATCCTTTTACGTGGTAAATGCCGAACCTGTTCTGTCGCGATCAGCATTCGCTATCCGTTGGTGGAAACGATCACCGCGCTGCTCTTCTTGTTTTCTCTACAAGCGATAGGAATCGGTGCTGTCTTAGCAAATCCAGCGGGGCTTGCAGGTGGAACCTTGATTGCTCTGTGGTTATGGATTTCTGCAGTCATCGTCGTCAGTGGAATCGATTTTGATCATCGGATTATTCCGGACAGTTTTTCGATTCCGATGACTTGCGGGCTGATATTGCTTGCCCCATTCAATTCATTTTTGGCAGTACATCCACTTCCCACTTCAGATGGGGGAGTGACGCGTTGGCTAGCGGCCATCGCTATGGCGTTGTTGTTAGGAGCTCTTTTTCAACGCTGGGTGCCGAATTGGTCGGGGGGACGTAGAAGTTTTTCAGAGAGTATTCTTGCCTATGTCGTTGGATTCCAACTCGGGGACTTCGTTGCGATTCTCTACGGAGGCCTTCAGCAGTATCCGGAACTTCTAGGGAGTCGAGAAGGTCAAGCTCTGATAGGCGCTGTTGTCGGGGCAGGGATCATCTGGGGAATCGGCTTGATCGGATCCTGGATTTTTCGGAAGCCGGCGATGGGCTTTGGAGATGTGAAGTGGATGGGAATGCTGGGAGCGACGATCGGCCCGATTCCGGTACTGATCTCGTTCTTTTTGGCGTGCCTCCTAGGCTCGGTGATCGGACTTTACCTGAGGATGCGCAGAGGTCAGCAGTACATTCCATTTGGCCCGTTTTTGAGCGCTGGAGCGATCTCCTGGATCCTCTTTCGACCCTGGCTTGAAGCCCTCTGGAACGCTTATCTCGGGTTGTTTCAGAGTTAACACAGCTCCCCCTAGAAGTTCCTGGCAAGACGTTTCTCTGCACCCTTGAGGGGGTTATCCTGCAGCCTGTTCAAGGGGGAATGAGGGCGAGACCGGCTACTGCCAAAGATCGCCAGGCCCAACTCAGGGCCGATATGATTCTCAACCTTTGTCACTGAATTCTCGCCGCTGCGGATGCGTCATTGCTGTATTCGCGTGTATTGAAAGGGGACGTCATCATGACGTGGAGTCGCCTGATTTGTTGCATTGGGATTCTAGCCATCGTTTCAGGTTGTCAGACCAACAATCTCGAGAGGCAGTTGAGCTACAACAAAAGTAAGTTGCAGGAGATTGAGCAGGAGCGTGACCGCTTGGAGTTTCAACTGGCCACCTGTGAAGGCCAGCAAAAGGTCGCCATGGATGAGCTCGCTTCGCTACAAAGGCGCTATGCCGATTTGAGCGCAAGTAAAGTGGCTCTCGAATCAGAAATGAGCGCGCTGCTCGCCAGGCCTGAGCCCGCCTCTGCTCAAATCGACGATTTTGTTGTCGAGGATCTTGGAAGTTTCGAGGGGATCGAAGGACTCACCGCGACTTCTGACGAGAGCGGTTTACGGCTGACGATCGATCAGTCAGTCCTCTTCAGCTCAGGGAGTGCCGAAGTGACCCGTAAAGGGCAAGAAACTCTCAAAAAGATGGCGGCAGTTCTTAAATCCGAATACCCCAACAGAACCATCCGTGTCGAGGGGCATACAGATTCGACCCCGATTAAGAAAACTAAGAGCCGCTGGGCGAGCAATTGGGAGTTGAGTTCGTATCGAGCTTGTGCAGTTCTGCGCAGATTGCTCGCAGAGAATGCTGTCAACAGTTCTAGTGTCTCTGCGATCGGATTTGCAGACCAAAGACCGGTCGGAAACAACGATACTAAAGAGGGAAGACGCATGAACCGGCGAGTCGAAGTGATCGTCGAGAATTAATCCTCCCTGCATGTGCGTTTGACTCACAAACTACCCGTCATATCGCTGCCGATTTGTGCTGCGGCCATGACGGGTAGTTTTTTATCTATAGGGGCACCGGAACTTTGGATTTCTGGCCGTAGGTTTCCGGCCTTCGTTTTTCCGGCCTTCAGTTCCGGACAATTTGCCCGCATTCACTTTTCTGATTCCAGTGATTTCGGGCTTCGGCTCAATCTGCTCAGATGCCGTTAAATGGTCTCAAATTGCCGTTATCGATAGATCCCGTAGGTCTGGGAAGTCCCCTCTTGGACCGATCTTCAAGACCGATGCTACTCTTCAACGTGAATCCATCCGCTTCGGCAAAAACGTCGTTGGGGGAGGGATTCCTTCAGGGGTTTCCCCGGAATTTGAAGGAGTATGGGAATGACTATCGAGGATCTGGTACAGCAACTCGTGGAGCGAGAAGGTTCGGATCTGCATTTGGGGGCAGGAACTGCGCCCATGATTCGAATTCATGGCCGCCTTGTTGCGGCAGGGGACTCTGCTCTCGATGCAGAAGAAGTACGGAAGATCGTCTATTCGATTCTCGATAATGATCAAATTCGAACCTTTGAGCGTGATCAAGAATTGGATATGGCATTCGGAATCAGTGGTCTTGGTCGATTCCGAACTAATGTCTTCTATCAACGAGGATCTGTCGGCGCGATTTTGCGTGTGATCCCTACCCAGGTTCCTGAGTTGAACAGCCTCGGTTTGCCTGTCGATGTCTGCGAAGGCTTGGCGATGAAAAAGAAGGGGTTGGTCCTCGTCACTGGTGCCACAGGTAGCGGAAAGTCCACCTCCCTTGCCTCGATGGTCGATTTCATCAACAGAGGTCGAAACGATCATATCGTGACCATCGAAGACCCCATCGAGTTCGTTCATCGAAATCAAAACTGTCGTGTCACCCAGAGAGAAGTTGGGACTGATACTCCTTCCTTTGCCAGTGCGCTGAGACGTGTGCTGCGCCAGGATCCCGATGTCATCATGGTTGGTGAATTGAGAGACTTAGAAAGTATCGGTTCTGCACTGACATGTGCGGAAACCGGGCACTTGACCTTTGGTACCCTTCATACCAATGATGCGGTGCAAACGTTGAATCGTCTGATCGACGTCTTTCCTTCCCATCAGCAGCAGCAGGTTAGAACCCAGTTGTCCTTCGTTCTCGAAGGCATCATTTGTCAACAATTGGTAACACGCTCCGACGGTAGGGGTCGTGTTCTCGCCAGTGAAATTCTTCTCGCGACTCCCGCTGTCAGAGCATTGATTCGTGACGACAAGGCTCACCAGATTCCTTCGGCGATCCAAACTGGAGGAAAACTGGGAATGAGAACGATGAACCAGTCTCTCTACGAGCTATATCGCACACGTCAGATCACATACGAAGAAGCGATCTCTCGCTCTACCGATACTGAAGAACTCAAGAGGATTTTCCAGAGGCAGAATTGAGCATGTCGCAGGCCATCATTCGATTCAACCGTAGATTGGGTAAGATTCTGGCTCGCCACCGATTGGTGGAGGACCAGGACATCGATGAAGCCATCCGTAAATCAGGAGATGTCGGCTCCGTCATCCAAATTCTCATCGAGGACGGTAAGGTGGCTGAGGATGAATTCCTCGGAATCCTCGCCATGGAAACTGGGGTTGCTCCCATCGATCTCGAACGCTTGGATTTGGATGAAAATCCTTGCGAAGAGTTTAAAGAACGAATCGCAAGATCATGCCGTGTTCTTCCTGTATCCAGAGCGTCAGGGGTACTTACCGTAGCGGTAGCAGATCCCCAAGACATTCTCCTCCTCGACGAGATCAGGAACATGACTCGTTGCCAAGTACAACCGGTACTTGCATGCGACTTCCGCATCGAAGAAGCCATCGATCGTTTGTACGGAGATGGCCGCAAAGAGATTGAGGAAGTTCTCGAAGATTACGGCACTTTGGATCTGGAGTTACGAGAGGGGCATGAGGAATCGGATGAGGCGATTCAGGAGCTCTCATTTGAGGGCGACGAATCTCCAGTGGTTAAGATTGTTAACCACATCATTTATCAAGGGCTCCGTGAGAGAGCTTCTGATATCCACGTTGAGCCCCAGGAGAGATCGATCCGCGTTAGGTATCGTTGTGACGGTGTGCTCGGTGAGGGGCAGCAACCGCCGGCACAATTGCGCGCCTCGATCATTAGTCGATTAAAAATCATGGCGGGCCTGGATATCGCTGAGAGAAGGATTCCGCAGGACGGAAAGTTCCAGCTGCGTATTGAGGGTCGTCAGGTGGATTTCAGGGTTTCAACATTACCGACCGTCCACGGTGAGAAGGTGGTGTTGAGAATCCTCGATTCATCAAACCTTGCTCTCAATATTGAAAGCTTAGGTTTTGAGGATAAAGCACTTACGGATATTCGCTCCGCAATTTCGAGTTCCTACGGAATGCTTCTTGTCACTGGGCCTACCGGTTCAGGAAAATCCACAACCTTGTACTCATGTGTCAACGAAGTGCTTTCTCCAGAAGAAAATATTACGACTGTTGAAGACCCCGTCGAATACCAGTTGGACGGCGTCGTTCAGGTACCTGTGAATGCAAAGCGGGGATTGACCTTCTCTAAGGCCTTGCGTTCGATCCTGCGACAGGATCCCGATACGGTCATGATTGGTGAGATCCGTGATTTGGAAACCTCAGAAATCGCAGTGAAGGCTGCGCTGACAGGTCACAGGGTTTTTTCCACTCTCCATACAAATGACGCACCCTCCACCGTGACTCGAATGGTGGATATGGGAATTGATCCTTTTCTCGTTGCTTCAGCAACTCAATGCATCGCGGCTCAAAGGTTATGCCGGAGGCTTTGTGAGGATTGCAAGAAAGACGCTGGTGAGCTTCCTGCTGAGCGCTTGGTGGCACTCGGATTTACAGAAGAAGAAGCCCATCAAGCGAAACTTTTTGAACCCGTTGGCTGTTCCCGCTGCCAGGGTGGCTATCGCGGAAGATTTGCCCTTCTCGAAACGATGCCGATGGACGAAGCGGTTCGACGGGTCGTCGTTGCTGGTGGCTCAGCATTGGAAATCCGAGATACGGCGTTAAAGCAAGGGATGCTGACCTTGAGAAGGGTCGGAATCCTCAACATTTTGCGCGGAAAAACCTCATTAGAAGAGGTTCTTCGAGTGACACAGGGTGATTAGAAGGAGTTGAAGTGAAAAGTTACGAATACAAATCACGAAATCAACAGGGGAAGTCTGTCACCGGTGTCGTTGATGCAGAAACGGAAACAGAAGCGATCCAGGAATTGCGCCGACGCGGTTTGACCGTGACTTCGATTAATGGTGATCAGAATCGTGGCAAGCGAAGTAAGTTTTCGTTGTCTTTACCCGTCTTTTCGAAGACCACCAGTGCATTGGGGAAAAGAATCCCGCGCAAGGAGCTCGTTCCAATGGCTCGTCAATTGGCGACGATGTTCGAATCTGGCATTCCACTCGTTGAGTCACTAGAAGTGATCGAAGAGCAGTGTGACAACGAGAACATGAAAGTCGTTCTTGCTGACATCGCGTCTGAAGTACGTCAGGGTAAAGATTTCTCCAGTGCACTCTCTCGTCATCCCAAAGTCTTTGACGACATTTTTATCAATATGGTCCGTGCGGGAGAAGCGAGCGGCCAGTTGGATGAAGTGCTCGATCGTTTGGCGACACACATGGAGGAATCTGAGGAGCTTAAGGGAGAGATTAAATCCGCGATGACCTATCCGGTTGTCAGTCTGGTCATGATTGGAGTGATCAGTCTCGGGCTCCTTGTCTTTGTGCTTCCTCAGTTCCGTGACATCTTCGAAGGCCTCAATCAGGAAATGCCCGCTCTTACTGCAGCTGTTATGAATTTGAGCGAACTGGCACAAACTAACTTTGTTCTGATTCTTCTATCGATCGTCACGATGATCGTCGGAACAAAGGTTTTGGTAGGAACCCGCAGGGGGCGTCGCATCTGGGATATGTGCATTCT
>NHDG01000076.1 GCA_002167285.1 Planctomycetia bacterium TMED53 | reverse complement strand
TCAGGAAGGGGAGATCAGGAAGGGGAGATCAGGAAGGGGAGATCAGGAAGGGGAGATCAGGAAGGGGAGATCAGGAAGGGGAGATCAGGAAGGAATCGCGCTGGGCAAGCGCTGCATCAGGTCAAGGACCGCCGATGCGGGAATGCTGCCAACCGGAGCTATGTTCCAGCCAGGGGAGGCCAAATCCTTGATTTTGTTGGAGGATTCCAAGATTTGCTTCTGCAGTTCGCAGAGGATCTCAAGAGAAGCATCGAGGCATTCGTCGGCGGCGATTTGTCCCAGGGTTTCCTCGACCTGATTCGGGACTTGAACACCCAGATAGCGTAAAAATGCCAAATTTTCACTCTTCTTCACTGGGCAAAGACTAATCAGCACAGGAATCTGCAGAAGCTCTGAGTGGTTTTTTGAAAATTGCTGCCACAGTTGGCTGATTTCAGCGGCGCAGAAGAGGATCTGAGTCGTGAAGAAATCGGCTCCAGCCCCAACCTTTTCAGCCATCCGTTCTGATTCGGGAATGGGGCTCCCGGGCCGTTCGGGAATACAGATGTTGCCCACTCTGAGATCGGAGTCGGCAAACTCCGATTTGAAGGCGTTATTTGCTTCGGCAACGGAGGGGCCTGGCCAGATTTGCCGGTCGTGGGGCGCTCCAACAAGGATCATGTCCGTGATGCCATATTCACGAACCGTTTCATGGAGCCAAAGAATCTGGTGATCCAGAGGGGCATGGGCGACGACGTGGTTGACAATCACGGGGACATCGAACTGCTCTCGGATCATTTGCCCGAATATTCTCCCGTCGAGACGGTTTGAAAAATCAAGCTTTCTCACACCTCGAGTATCCCGACTCTCTTCGTCGTGGATTTCAGGCAAGTTCACGGCATCAAATGATCCCTCTGAAAGTAGTTTTTCGACTCGGCGTAGCCTTTTGGATACGCCTTCGTCGCCACTTTCGAGAGTAGGGGGGACGACCTCAAGGATCGTCGCCCCTTGCAATTCCCAGGTCATTCTGACCCTTCCCCTTGTGCTCCCCGCTTCGGTGTCGTTTGATTCGGCCGACTCGTTTAAGGCTGGGCGGCAGCGAACCTGTCAGCAACCACGTTCCAATCGACCACGTTCCACCATGCGGAGACGTAATCCGGTCTGCGATTCTGATAGTTCAAGTAGTAGGCGTGTTCCCAAACATCGAGTCCCAGGATGGGAGTGCATGTGCAATCGCCGAGGCCTGGCATCAAGGGATTGTCCTGATTCGCCGTCGAGCAAACGCAAAGCGAACCGTCTCCCTGGACGCCGAGCCATGCCCAACCGCTTCCGAAACGCGTCATGGCAGCAGCTGCGAATTTGTCTTTGAAGGAATCGAAATCGCCGAAGGCGGAATCGATGGCCGCTGCGAGATCTCCTTGGGGGGCGCCGCCGCCGTTGGGGCTCATGCTGGTCCAAAAGAGGCTGTGGTTGAAATGGCCACCGCCATTATTACGGACGGCACCACGGATCTTCTCTGGCACTTCCTGAATGTTCCTGCACAAATCAGAGATATCCATCGAGGCAAGATCGCCCTGTCCTTCAAGGGCATTGTTGAGATTTGCTACGTAAGTCGCGTGATGCTTGCCGTGGTGTATCTCCATGGTGCGAGCATCGACGTGAGGCTCTAACGCATCGTGGGAATATCCCAAATTTGGAAGTTCAAAAGACATCGTTCGTCCTTTCAGTCGAGCACTTTGCGATCGATTGACGCAAGGTGACTTCAAAGTGGCATGAAATTAACTGACTGTCAGAACAGCATGAATGGGAGCTGCCGGGTCGCGCCACTCACCGACCCTGCAGAGAGGGTAAGGTGAAGGATGGTGGGGATCAACAACACTGCAGTCGATGAGACACAGTAAAGAAGTGAGGTTCCGACTCAGCGACGATCAAAATCGAAGGCCTGTTGAAGCAGGATCCGCGAATCATTCGCAGTTCAAGCCGTCGTCAGTGGGGTCGCCACCCGGATCCGGGTAAGGGGCAGGGGGCGAGGGGGAGCCAGAGAAGAGGAATTGCAAGACTGATACCACGTCGGAAATGTCGAGGTTACCATCGTCGTTACAATCCGCGGCATCTTCGCAGTCGAGGGTTTGCCCCAAATGTAATGCGCCCAAGATCGTTTCCGCGTCGGCGATATTCAGATCCGAATCGAGGTTGGCATCTCCGCGAATGAAGTGGGGCAACCAGGCGACGTTGCCATTTTGCAGGGAAGTCACCACATTATCCCCAATGAGGCAGTTGGCTTCATCGAGCCGGAGGCTCAAAGGGCCCCAGCCAGGCTCTCCAGGCTGATTGCCGGGTCGCTGAATTTGCAAGAACCCGAGGGTTTCTCCATTCAATGGAGGCAGTGGGGTACTGCATTCAATCGTGCAGATCATGCCAGTGGCGGTAGGTATGGCCGTCAAGGTCCATGATCCGCCAGTGATGTCGTCAAGATCGCTATTGGAGACGATGAATTGGGTGAGAAGCAGTTCGTCGTACTCGAGGCCCATCGTGAAGGTGAAAGCAGACTTTTGAGACCATGCCCGAAGAGGAACCAAAGCCGTTCCTTCGAGCAGGGAAACTTCTCTCTTCTCAATCAAGTAAAGGGGGAAGTCGTGAATGATGACGTTCCCAGACTGGGTCTCTGGCGAGATCACCAATCCTCCAGTTGCAGTCATGGAAACGGGAAGGGCTTCCAGATCGACGATGCCAATCGGGATCTCGGTGCCCGATGTCGGCGGAGATGGAAGTACCGATCCCACTTCAAAGACCAGGAATGCGGCACGTTGTGATTCCCCGGTAGGGAAGAAATCCGGTCCGGGGTAGGTGACCTGGAAACCGATCAGATTGGTTCCATTGGATTGAGTGGAAAGAATCGGATCGAGAGGAGCACTCAAGGTGTCGGTGAATTCAATTTCGACCAGGCTGAGGAGCAATTCGTCGTACTCGAGACCCATCTGCCATGATTGAAGTTCAGCTTCTGAACTGATCAGGACAGGGACTTTGGCGACATTTGAACCGGGCAAGACGATGGCGTCACCAAGTTCGATGCTCTGTGGTAATCCGGTTCCTGGATTTTGAACCTGGGCAAAGATCTGTAATGGAGTCACAAGAGTGAATGCGATGAGCAAAAAGGATCGCACGAAGGAAAGAAGGTGATTGCCGAGGTTCAGTGCAGAATCGTTGCGGAGTTCTTCGGAACCGAGGCCATCGGTACGGAAGAAGTCATTGGGTACAGATGGCAGATCTTGATTCTGCGCGACCATACTTGTGCTGTTCCTTTCCTTCAGAACGTTTCTAAGCTCGACAATCCAAGGAATCTGAAGTCAGTCAGCGGATCGTAAAAGCCAGCCGTAAAATCAACGGCAGAAAGATTTTGCTTCCGATCTGGACTGACTCAGCCGGAAAAGAAACGGTCTTTCGATTTGCCTAGCAATCGTGACTTTTCCGTGAGTTCTTTATTGATCAGTATTTGGGCTCAAATTTGATGCTGGTGTGGAGGCTGGCCGGTGGAATTGATGCCCCATCCGGTGGACTCAGCGCCTTTAAACATCCAACTTTGGTCAAACTACCGAATCGGTCCGAAGTTGAAGCCAGCTTCAACCTTCGTCCTTAACTCCATTTCCTGTAACTTTCATTCTATATCGTGGTGAATCGGAGTAAAGTAGACCCTCAGCGAGGTTTCTGGATCCAATCCTCCTCCCTGACGAGGTCTTTTTGGGCTCAGTGGGCCCGAGCTGAGAAAGCGGGCTTTGGCGCTGTAGAAATGCCCATGAAAAAGCAGGTTTATCGCTCGCGGCCTTCTCATGGACGGTCATAATGACCATGAAAACGGTTCGTTCTTGTTGTAAGTCTATTCCTTTATGGGCCTTAGGGTGAATGGTCATGGCTTTGAGTAACATGAATTTACCTGCGGCATTGGCGGATTGGTCAAAGCCATTGGAGGAGGAGATCGAGCAGCGTCTTCAGCTGATCGAGCCGATTTCGCTGGCATCGGCGATCCAAGCTGCGTGCCAGGGGGGAAAGAGAATCCGTCCGTTAATCTCCCTCTGGTTTGCCTCCGCTGTGAAGATTCGCCGACAAGAAGCCCTGTCATTGGCTTGCCTCACCGAGTGGCTTCACAATGCTTTTTTGATCCATGACGACATTCAAGATGGAGATGCATGGCGCAGAGATCAGCCTTCTTTGTGGAAGAGCCATGGCACAGCGACCGCTTTGAATTCTGCGGATTGGTTATTGTCTGCTGTTTATCGAGAAATTTCTCACCTCTCCATCGAGGATTCCGTTAGAGCTCGACTTTTGGATGCGGTCAGTGACGTCCATCGTAGAACGGTGGAAGGTCAGCAGCACGATCTCTCGGGTAGGGCTGATCCAGATTTCAACCTTCAGCGCTACGAAGCGTTAGTGAGATCAAAAACAGGTCGCTATCTCGCGTTGGGGATGGTTTGCGTCGCGATCGTTCGTGGCTACAGCGAAAATGTAATCGATGCTCTCTGGCGTGTCGGAGATCAGCTGGGACCCGCATTTCAGATACAGGATGATCTTCTTGACCTCACTCCTGGGAAGGGTCGCGGGGGAGAATCAGGAAATGATATTCGAGAAGGGAAGCCTTCGATTCTTTATGCCCATGCCATGCAGTCCGCGCAGATCACTAATTCTGAGCGGTTGAGGCTGGTTGAAATTATGGAGCTGCCTCGAGAACAAACGACTGAGCAACACATCGAAGAATGTCTTGAGTTGTTTGGGAAATGTGAATCCTTGGAGTTCGCTCGTTTGGAGGCGGACCAGCGTTCACAATCTGGACGCGAAATCTTTCTTTCGATCGCTGAGCTATCGACGGAAGTCCATGAGGATTTTGATTCGATCTGTTCGTTCATGACCGAGAGGAAACGATAAGTGGCAAATTCCAGGGACCATGTTCTGTTGTTGTTTGGTGGAACTTGGAGTGAGCGCGATGTCTCTATTAAGAGTGCCGAGCAAGCTCAGCGGTGGTTGTCGAAAGCTGGATTTCACGTTGTCCTTGTGCGCTGGGATGAGCAAGGCTGGGTGATCTGTACCGATGATAACCTGGTCGGTGGTAACGAGGCTCGGCCCCCTTGGGAATTGCTTGAGCAGTTTTCCTCAGAGGGAATCGAGGTCGTCTTCAACTGCCTTCACGGTGGTCCCGGTGAGGACGGTACTGTTGCTGCTTGGCTTGATATGTTCCGTTTGGCTTACACTGGCGCGGGCGTGGTGGGCGGAGCGGTCTCCGCTTGCAAGATTACATTTCGTCAAAGGGTCAAGGGTTTGGGGTTCAGGGTTCCGCATGCAGCCGTGATTCATGCCGAGATCTGGCGAAAAAGTGCGGACCAGGTGGTCTCGCAGATACAGGCAGCCATCGATTCCCCCTGGGTAGTTAAAGATCCGCAGGGAGGATCATCGGACGGTGTTAAGGTTGTTGCCAATGTGAATGAGCTTCAGTTGGCGATTTCAGAACTGATGGAGAATCAGTCACTAGTCCTCGTTGAACAGTTAGTCATCGGTCAAGAGATCTCGATACCGTGTCTCGGGAATCGTCAAGGTGGTTTTCCTCAAGTTCTTCAGGCTGTAGAGATCTGTTTGCCGCCTGGTGTTCCTTTTGGTCGCCAAGTGAAAGACAGCGGTAAATTTATCGATCCAGAAGAGCGGCAGCTCTGTGAGTTGAAGTTGAATTGTCCAGCAGAGGTGGACGCTGACCTGCAAGTCGAGATGGCGCGGGCAATCAAGCAGATTCATATGGAGTTCGATTTGGGGACTTGTAGTCGGACTGATCTGATCCTTGCGGACTCTGAGTTTTACTTCCTTGAAACAAACACTTGCCCAGGGATGACAGAAAGAAGCTTGGTTCCGCACTCAGCAATTCAGAGTGGGCTTGACGGCCCGGAACTGATGCGTCGTATGATCGACGGAGCGATTTCCCAGCACCTTCGGCGCTGGAGCGGAGGGTCGGGTGTCCACTGATTTACCCCCTGACCCCTTTGCGGGGCAGCCAGATTGGCGCCTTCCTTGTCAATCTTCGCTAAGGCCTGTGATCTCACTTATTGAAGAGGTGGGCGATCTTCTGCTGGGTTATCGACAGCGGTTGATTGAAGGAGAGCTCTCCATTGAAAAAAAGGGTTTCAGGGATTTGGTTACAGAGGCGGATCACGCTTCTGAGAAGCAGCTTGTATCAGGTTTGAATCATCTGTTTCCCGACGATTCGATTTATAGCGAAGAATCCGGTGAGGTGATCGAAGGTGGTGAACGACGATGGATCATTGATCCACTCGATGGCACGACCAACTTTTCCCATGGGCATCCCTTCTTTTCTATATCTGTAGGACTTTGGGATCAATTCGGGCCTCTGGCCGCCATCGTTCACGCTCCGGTCTTCGGTGAGTCGTGGTGGGCGATACGCACCCAGGGTTGTTGGCATCGTCATTTAACAGGTGGAATCACTTCTCTGCAGTTATCTGACAATCAAGAGATGTCGTCGGCATTCTTGGCGACTGGCTTTAGTTATGCTCGACGAGAGTTGAAGCATGGAGCACTAGAGTTGTTTGGAGAAATGCTCCAAGAGGCCAGAGAGATTCGCAGGGGTGGGAGCGCCGCTCTTGATTTGGCACATACCGCTTGCGGAGTTTTTGACGGGTTTTGGGAATTCTGCCTCGCTCCCCATGACGTCGCAGCCGGAGGGCTCCTTATCTTAGAGGCGGGGGGCGTGGTGACCGATGGGCAAGGTGGATCTGAATGGTTACACGGTGGCAGTATCGTCGCAGGAGTGCCAACAATTCACGAAATGTTGCTACATAAGGTGAAGCCTGTAAGTAGCGCTATGGCCCAACCGGACAAGTCCGATTCATGAGTGAATCAAAGGGGCGGCCTCTCATCGTTCGGGGCGCGCGTGAGAACAATCTTCGAAATCTCGACATTGAAATACCCAGAGAGCGGTTGGTGGTCGTCACCGGGGTCAGTGGGTCTGGGAAATCGACTCTCGCCCATCAAATCATTTGTCGTGAAGGACAAAGAAGATTTGTAGAAAGTCTTAGTCCGTATGCTCGCCAATACCTTGGAAGGATGGATCGTCCCCAGGTAGAAACGGTCGAGGGACTCAGTCCGACCATCGCCATCGATCAAAAGACGATTTCGAGAAACCCGCGCTCCACCGTGGGGACGATTACGGAAATCTTAGATTTAATGCGTCTCCTTTATGCGCGATTAGGAACTCCTCATTGTCCTGAGTGTGGAGATTTAATCGAGGGAAGAAGTCGCGAGCAGATCGTGCTTCATGCTTGGCATCATCATGCTGGGGAAACAGTCACTGTTTGCGCCCCCATCGTTCTCGAGCGTAAAGGAGAGTACCGCAAAGAACTGGATGAATTGCGTGAGCAAGGTTTCCAGCGTGTTCGTGTCGATGGGGAGATTTTACGCTTATCCGAGGAAATCGTATTAGCGCGGTATGAACGCCACACCATCGAGATCGTGCTCGATCGTATGAAGTTGATTGATGGCAAGAGGGGCCGGTTCTCTGAGTCTATAGAAAAAGCTCTCGCTCTCGGAGATGGACTCGTTGACCTGGTCGTTGACGATGAAGGCCATCTTTTCTCAAGTCGATTCGGTTGCACTTCTTGTTCAGTGACGATCCCCGAACTTGAGCCGCGTTTATTCTCTTTCAATAGTCCTTTGGGAGCCTGTGAGCGTTGCGATGGATTGGGGCGTAGAAGGTCACCTACTGAAGCCAGTTTGGTGAGGGACGACGCCCTTTCTATCGACGAAGGTGCACTGCAGCTTCGTCGTCAGGGTAAATCGATTCGTGGATTGGGAATTCCCTGGTCGTTGCTCGAAAAAGCTCTGCGTGACGGCAAGATCGACAGCTCTAAGCCCTGGAAGAAACTCACTGATCGGGCTCGTAAGTATCTTCTTCAGGGATCAGCATCGGTCGGCGCTAAGGGAGATTGGGCGGGCCTCTTCCAGCTGGCAGAGGTCGCGTACGATTTGCATGGAGGTAGAGAGCTTGAGCGCTGGATGCCTTATGCCCCGTGCAGAGGCTGTCACGGTTCTCGCCTTCAACCCGCTGCTAGGGCGGTGAAGTTTCACGAACAGGGAATCGACGAGGTCTCTGCACTGACCGTTGATTCTGCGCTGCAGTTTTTTGATGCTTTAGACCTGAGTGAGCGTGAGAAGTTGATTGGTCAGTCGATCTTCCCCGAGATCGCTTCACGATTGAAATTTTTACAAAAAGTAGGATTGGGGTATCTCGCGATCGATCGATCAGCAGACACCCTTTCCGGTGGAGAAGCGCAAAGAATTCGCCTCGCGAGTCAATTGGGGAGTGGTTTGCGCGGTGTTCTCTACGTTCTCGATGAGCCTTCGATCGGCCTGCATGCCTCTGATAACAATACGATGTTGGAGATGCTGCGTGGGTTGAGGGACTTGGGTAATTCACTTCTCGTGGTAGAGCACGATCGAGAGACGATCGAAAGCGCGGATCACGTCGTTGATATCGGGCCTGGGGCAGGTGTTCAAGGCGGAGAGCTGACCGGTGAAGGGTCGGTCACCCAGTTGCGCAGGAGCGCCGCTTCGGTGACCGGTCAATATCTCAGTGGTAAAGCAGAAATCGCGGTCCCTGAGGAGAGGCGTGTCTCGGGAGAGAGCATCCACATTCGTGGAGCTCGAATGCATAACCTGAAAAATATTGACGTTGAAATTCCGCTGCAGTCATTGGTGGTCGTCACTGGGGTTAGCGGCTCTGGGAAGAGCACGCTGATTCAGGGGATCCTTCAGCCTGCTTTGGCAGAGTATCTCGAGCTTTTAACGGAAGCTCCAGGGGATCATGACTCAGTCGATGGCCTCGAGAACATCGACAAATTGATTCGAATCGATCAGAGCCCTATCGGACGGACTCCACGATCGAATTCCGGAACGTATACCAAAGTTTTCGATGATATTCGTGAGCTATTCGCGAAGACGCCTGAGGCTCGCGCCCGTGGCTGGAAGAAGGGGAGGTTCTCTTTCAACGTAAAAGGCGGGCGTTGCGAAGCTTGCGAAGGTGCAGGAGTGACGACTATCGGCATGCAGTTCATGGCAGATATTCAGGTCGTTTGTGAGGAGTGTCATGGAACGCGATTTAATGAAGAAACTCGCACCGTTCGTTGGCGTGGCCACGACATCTCAGAGGTTCTCGCGCTTTCCATCGATGAAGCAACTAAGTTGTTCGAGGATGTTCCGCAAGTATTCAATACTCTCGATACGTTGCAGAAGGTGGGACTCGGATACGTCTCATTAGGGCAGCCGAGCACGACTTTATCCGGTGGTGAAGCTCAAAGAGTGAAGCTTGCCACGGAATTGCGAAAGCGCAGCACGGGGAGAACTCTTTACATCCTCGACGAGCCGACCACCGGTTTGCATTTTGCGGACGTGCAGAATTTGCTCTCGTGCCTACATGCTCTCGTTGATCGCGGCAATTCTGTGATCGTCATCGAGCACTGCATGGACGTGATTAAACAGGCGGACCACGTCATCGATCTCGGTCCCCAAGGGGGCGCAGGGGGTGGGCAAGTCGTTTGTGTCGGAACTCCAGAGGAGATCGTCGAGGCCGGCGGGCTCACTGCTGATGCACTCAGGTCTGAACTTGACGGGAACCGGGCACGCGGTCGCCAAAAGGGTAAAAAGCGGGGTTCTGGCAAGGGTGAGCCCACTGATCGTTTTATTATTGAGGGGGCACGTCAGAACAATTTAAAAGATGTCCGCCTGGAGATTCCTGCCGGGCAAATGACGGTGATCACAGGACCCAGCGGATCGGGCAAGAGTACCCTCGCATTTGACATCCTCTTCTCCGAGGGGCAGCGACGCTACCTCGAAAGTTTATCGACCTATGCGCGAAGGTTTTTGGGTCGAATGGATCGCGCGAATGTCGATAGGGTCGAGGGAATTGCTCCTGCCGTCGCTATCGACCAAAGAAATCGCGGCAGTAATCCTCGTTCAACGGTGGCGACGACCACTGAAATTTACGATTACTTGCGAATCTTCTTTGCTAGGGCTGGCAATGCCCACTGTATCAAGTGTGAAGCTCCTCTGGAATCAGCGACACCGGCGACTGCGAGTCGTAAGATCATGGAGGTTCGTGGTGAAGAACCGACCCTTTTGCTCGCTCCTTTGAAATCTCCTTTCCCCGAGTTTGACTCTTTACAGCGGGAGGGCTTTGCTCGTGTTCGTTTGAATGGGAAATCCATCCTGCGCATCGACGAGGCTATTGGAGTAGAAGACGAAGAATCTTTGGAGCAGCTCGATGTTGTCATCGACCGGGTTAAGCCCGAGCGTTCTGGACGTGCCAGAGTTTCTGAAAGTGTTGAGGAGTGTTATCGGCGTGGTGGGGATCAAATGATCGTCGCTGATGCCAAAGGTAAGGAAGTTCTCCGCTTTACACGTCACCTTTCTTGCCCTGTTGGCCATATGATGTTGGGCGAGGAGTTATCTCCACGTCTCTTTTCATTCAACCACCACTCGGGAGCCTGTTCTGGTTGTTCCGGCTTGGGTGTGCTGAAGCAAGTGGACCCTGGAATGTTGATCACTGATCCGAGTAAGCCTCTCTTTAATGGGGCGATGGATCATCGACTCGGTTCCTGGATTGGGCGTCGCTCTTCCAGAGTCAGGAAGGTTATCGACGCCGCATTGCTGGCTCATGGATACGATCCAGCTGATCCCGTTAGTGATTTGGGTGAAGAGGGTTGGAGAATTATCCTTCACGGGACCGGGGAGACTTCATATCCAGTCACCTTTAGAACGCGCCGTGGCTCAGGGCGGCTGCGTAGGGTGACCGGATCGACATGGGAGGGACTGATTAAGCGGGTATCGATCTGGCATCAGCGTGCAGGATCACCACGTTGGCGTCGAGCGATCGAGGACCATTTGGCCATTCGTCCATGTCCAGATTGCCATGGGGGTCGCCTTCGCGCTGAGTTGCTAGCGGTTCGAATCGGTGGCCTCAATATTTCAGAGGTTTGTCAGCTGAACGTCTCCGCGGCTTTGGATTTTTTCAAAAACCTGAAGTTAAAGGGGCATCGCAAAGAAGTCGCCGAGCAGATTCATAGGGAAGTTGCGAGTCGCCTGTCATTCCTCGAAAAGGTTGGTCTCGGTTACCTGGCCCTCGATCGGGCGACCGAGTCGCTATCCGGTGGCGAATCGCAAAGGATTCGTTTGGCGACACAGATCGGGAACCAATTGGTAGGGGTTCTTTACGTTCTCGACGAGCCGACGATCGGCCTCCATCCACGAGACGTTGAAAAACTCCTCGACTCCTTGGTTTCTCTTAAGGATCAGGGCAATACTCTCGTCGTCGTCGAGCACGACGAAAAGACGATGGATCGGGCGGATCATATCGTCGATATGGGACCAGGTGCAGGAGTCGGCGGTGGTGAAGTCGTTGCCGAGGGAGCTCCTGCTGCTATTCGTAAAAACAAAAAGTCTTTGACCGGTGCATACTTGTCGGGACGGGAAAAGGTCTTCGAGGTCAGTGAACGAAGGTCTTCCGATGGCGGAAAGCTTACGATTCACGGGGCCAAAGCGAACAACCTCAAGAACTTAACCGTCGATATACCCACCGGAGTATTGACCTGCGTGACTGGAGTATCGGGTTCAGGCAAGTCTTCATTGATTATGGATATCTTGTCTAGGGAATTGGCGACTCAATTAGCTGGGGCACGTCCTGCAAGTGCTGAGCACGATCGGATTGAAGGAGTTGATGCGTTTGATGGCCTTGGAGTCATCGATCAGCAACCTTTGGGGAGGACTCCTGCATCAAATGCCGCTACCTATACCGGATTGATGGCCCCGCTACGGGGGTTGTATGCAAAAACTGCACTGGCTCGGATGAGGGGCTGGGGGCCCGGTCGTTTCTCCTTCAACGTCGCTGGTGGTCGCTGCGAAAGCTGTGAAGGTAAGGGCGGCGTACTCATAGAGATGCACTTCTTGAGTGACGTTTGGGTGCGCTGCGATGATTGCCTGGGCAAGCGTTTCGAACCTGAAACTCTCGAAGTTCGGTGGAAAGGCCATAGTATCGCCGACGTTCTCGAGATGGACGTCCAGATGGCGCGGGAGGTCTTCAGCGAAGTCCCTGCCTTGGCGACGATGCTGACCGCTCTCGAAGATGTGGGTCTTGGATATCTTTCGCTGGGACAATCGGCGACCACCCTCTCAGGAGGAGAGGCACAAAGGGTCAAGCTGGCCTCGGAGTTGGGCCGACGCTCCCGGGGGCGAAAGATTTACATCCTCGATGAACCGACGACAGGGCTGCATTTCGGAGATGTCCGTTTGTTGGTGAAGATGCTGCATAAGTTGGTGGATCGTGGAGATACGGTGATCGTCATCGAGCACGATATGGATCTGGTTGCGAGTGCAGATCACGTCATCGATCTCGGGCCCGATGGCGGAGACGCCGGCGGAGAAGTTATCGTCAGCGGCACACCGGAAGAAGTTGCGGCTGTGGCGCGAAGTTATACCGGTCAGGCTTTGCGCGGATTGGTCAGCGCCAGTAGAACGAAGAAGCGCAGGTCAGTTCAGAGAAAATCACCAACGAAAAAATCAACTTCGCGTAAATCACCCCGTTGACCCAGGGAAGGTTTCTTCCCACCAGTCACGATGTTCTTTGGGGGCTTTCTTCAAAAGTGATCTTTCAGAGAGGTAATTGTACGCGGGCGCGTTTTCCCTATGTGGGCCTGCGAGGATTAAGATCGCTACGCGTGCATTGTAACGGACCCAGCGATCTCGATCGTTGAGGAACGGAAACAGGAGGGGGGCTTGGCTGCGGTCACCGCTTTGCTGGAGCATGTGGATGGTTTGAGTACGGGTTACTGGATTTTCCGCCAATAAACCGGGCCAGAGCCCTCCACCGTCACTCACTTTGGGAGCAGATCCTTGGCAACCAATGATGATGGGTAAGAGGAAGAGAAGCAGGATAAAGATATCGGGACCCGCTTTATTGGGACCAGTGATCGAAAAATGATCTGAGTTCGATTTCGCCATCGATTTACCCTTGCATGTTGATCTGTCGCGTCTCATGTTTTGCTTCTATCTCATTTTGCGGGTAAAGGTCAAGCTCCACGTCAGTGGTCCGTATCGGTTCTAACTGATACTCTGGGCCAAGAACCAAAATTGTTCACATGTCATGAAATGAGGCAGCCGATTGGGACCCTTGGAATGTGATCATCTCGTCGTCGGTGCCGGTTCCACAGGATTGGCGGTAGCGGACCAATTGTTACGCCGGGAAATGGGATCTGTCATCGTGATTGATTCCCTGGAATCACCGCAAGCGCGTACGGGTGAATGTCGTGCAGCCCTGCTCTATCCCGATGTCGACGATTTCGAAAATTGTGCAAAACGTGGCTATGAATTGTACGAGGGCTGGTCGAATTGGCTTGAGGTAGACCCTGAATTCCGCAGAAGCGGGGCGCTCTTTGTTGTGGATTCTGCCGAAGAATCCTCCGAGAAATCGCATGAGATTTTGAACCCTGAGGAGATGAAGCGGCGTTGGTCAGCTCTTGGTGACAGATCTGTCTACGCCAGGTTCGACCCCCGGTGTGGAACAGTGGATGGTCAATCGGTTCATGGCGCATTGATGTGGAGAATGCGACATGGAGGTGGGCGATTTCATGGTGGATCCTCATTAAGCCTCTTGGACGAAAGTGAATCCGGTGTTCACTTCATGACTTCTCGAAGAGAAGGGGTGGCGGGTAAAGTCTACCTTTGCCAAGGCCCAGAAGCGGTATCGTTGATGGCTTCTCTCGGGTCTCGCCATCGACAAGAAGTGGAAACGGTCTCCGAATTTACCCTGAATTTAGAAGGCGATTTCCCGCCTGTAATTGATTGGGGTGAAGAAGGGGCCACTCTCTTTGCCACTGAGGCCGGCACCACAGAGCTGCACTTCGCTGGGCCGTCAGGCGAGGCCGGGCCGGGGGGGCACCTCGCGACTCCTGCGGTTGATTGGGATCATCTCTCAAGATTTCGTAGTCAATGGAGTGATTGGATCCCAGGCTTAAACGAAGCGGTGATTCTTAAGGCCAGAGCGCGTCATCGTCGGGCATGGAATGAGTCTTCTCATGAGATTGCGAGCTCGTCAGGCGGGCGAATCGTGATGCCGGGTTGTGCCGGTCAGTTTCAGGAGTTGCTATTTCCTGCCCTTGCGGAATATTTGATTGAACAAATCTTCACCGGTCAGACCGGTGGACTTCTCGAAGATCTGGAGGATTGAGTGTCGATAGATTCTTCCTCAGATTCTCCTTTCTGGTTGTCTTGGTGCGATGGGCAATCGGTAAGTGATCCACAGCGATCATTGTCTGCTGCGAGTCCGGCGGCGCTCTTTGGCGAGAGTGCATTTGAAACGATGCGTGTGGATCAAGGTGAGGTGCTTTATTTGGAAGATCATCTCGATCGGTTGACTACGACTGCTTTGGCTTTGGGTTTGGCCGAGGAGATCGATCGATCCCTGATCCAATCGGAGATCAAAAATGCACTTGAAGAGATTGGTGTCGATCGGGCCGGGAGACTTCGAATTACATTGATGAGAGCCATCGATACTGCCAGTGGTCTTAATGTGGAGCGCTGTCATATCCAGCGTTGGTTGCTGTATTCACCACTCTTGAATGTCGCCGACGAGCCTGTTGAGATTTGTTTTTCAACGGTGCGAAAAATCCCACCAGCATGCTTTGATCCTGCCTGGAAGCATGGGAATTACCTCTCTTCATTGTTGGCTGTGCGTGAAGCTCGTGCGAGAGGTTTTGGCGACGCTATTTTGCTGTCTACAGAAGGCTTCGTTACCGAGTCCAGTTGCGCCAATCTTTTTTGGATCAGAGACCGTGAGTTGTGGACCTGTTCTTCAGATTCGGTGTTTCCAGGTTTGTGTCGAAAACGGGTCTTGGAAGTTGCTGAAGAGATGTCGATCGTGGTTCATTCGGGCCACTATCAGCCTGAAGAGCTTCTGCTAGCTGATGAGTTGTTTCTCAGTTCCTCGATTCGTGGGTTGGTGGCGATTTCCAGGTTGGAAGGTCGCGATTACGATCTTGGGTTTCCGGATTCATTAACGGCGCAATTGGGCGTCGCGTTGAAGAAGAGGGACCAGGCAGAATTGATCAGGAGAGTTTTATGAATCGACCCATGTCCTGGAGCCCTGATCCGGCAGAGGTGCGGAAGAGTCAAATCGTTCGCTGGATGAATCAGCTTGGGAAAGCATTCGATTTCGAAGACCCCGCTCCTGGGATCCAAGATTTTATTCAATGGAGTCAGAAGCATCCCGGTGATTTTTGGCATGAGTTGATGAGTGATTTGGGTGTGGTTTGGTCAACTCCCTATGAAGAAGTTTTCGATGATTCCGCTGGACCAGAATGGACCGATTGGTTCGTGGGCGGGCGCACGAATTTAGTTCTCAACTGTGTCGATATGCCCGCTGCCGAATTCCCTGAGCGTCTCGCTTTGGTCGGCGAAGAAGAAGATGGGTCTGTTCGGCGCTGGACCTTCGCCGAAGTGGCGGACGAGGTCGATCAGCTCGCTGCATTGATGAGATCGCGGGGGATCGCTCCCGGTGATCGAGTTGGGTGCCTGATGCCGATGGTCGCCGAGGTCTCATTTGCCATGCTGGCAACGATGAAGATCGGGGCCGTCTTTATTCCGATTTTTAGCGGCTATGCCGCACCCTCCGTCAGGGAGAGGCTTGAGGATTCAGGGGCGAAGTGGCTCTTCACCGCGGATATCGGCTACCGGCGGGGTTCTTCCTTTGATTTGAAGTCTCATGCAGACAAAGCGATCGAGGGATTGGAATGTGTCGAGACCCTCCTCGTCCTGCAGCGGGGAAATGATGATTTGCCGATGAAAGAGGGCCGGGATCTTTGGTGGAGTGAAGCTTCGAAATTGGACGCTGGGGATCGGTCTACTGAAATGATGGGTGCGATGGACCCGGCTTTGATGATCTACACCAGCGGAACCACCGGCAAGCCGAAGGGGACGGTGCATACACATGCGGGCTGTATGGCTCAAATGGGTAAAGAGCTGCGCTTCAATTTTGACGTCGGTAGGGAGGATGACCTCTTCTGGTGGTTCACCGACATCGGCTGGATGATGGGGCCGTGGGAAATCATCGGTTGTTGGCTGAATCGAACCCCCTTCCTCGTTTGCGAAGGAGCTCCCGACTATCCCGGACCTGGCCGCTTGTGGGAAATGGTCGAACGCCATCGAGTCTCTCATTTGGGAATTAGTCCCACTGCCATCCGATTGTTGATGCGATCCGGGATTGAGCCCTTCGAAGGAAAGGACCTGTCGTCCCTGAGGATTCTAGGGAGCACTGGTGAGCCTTGGGACCCGGAGAGTTATCGGTGGTTCCATGAGAACTTGGGTGGTGGAAAGTTACCGATTATCAATATCTCAGGGGGGACCGACATCGTTGGTTGCTTTCTTGCGCCGTTGCCGGTGCTTCCCATCTCGGAGACCTCTCTTCAGTCACCGGGCCTGGGGATGGATATCGACGTTTTCAATGAAGCTGGAGAGTCCGTCTCTGAGGAAGTGGGCTTTCTCGTGTGCAAGTCACCTGCTCCTTCGATGACGCGCTCCCTTTGGAAAGCGGACGAGAAGTATATCGAGACTTACTGGAGTCGTTTCCCTGGTATTTGGAATCACGGTGATTGGGCCCGTAAAGACGACGATGGCCAGTGGTACCTCTTTGGACGCGCTGATGACACTCTCAATATCGCAGGCCGTAGGGTTGGGCCAGGAGAGGTCGAATCAGCGCTCATCGAACACGATGCCGTCAGCGAGGCCGCTGCGATTGGAGTCCCCGATGAGTTGAAGGGAACCGAACTGGTTTGTTTCGTTGTGTTGCACCCCGGTTATGAAGAATCGGAAGAGCTTCGGGATCAGCTGAAAGGCCAAGTAGTTGAGGCTTTGGGTAAGGTCGACCGCCCAAGATCAATTCATTACGTTGACGATTTACCTAAAACCCGCAGTGCAAAGATCGTTCGCCGATTGATTCGAGCGCGTCATCTGGGCGATGAAGACCTTGGAGACCTCACCAGTATCGCCAATCCGGAAGCGCTTGAGGGGATCTCCCGTTGCCGCTGATTTAGTCCTCGTGATTGCGCGAAGCACCGAGGAATGCGCGTGGATCAGCCGCGTCACGCAGGCCGTCGCCGAGGAAATTGTAGGCGAGGACCGCCAGGAAGATGAAGAACCCAGGGGTGATCAGCCAAGGGTTGTACTTCATCACCTCGGTCACTTGGCAATCTTTAAGTAATAACCCCCATGACGCGTCCGGTTCGGTGATTCCAAAGCCCAAGTAGGAGAGCGCGACCTCGCCAAGGATGTAATAGGGGACGTAAAGAGTTGCGGTCACGATGACGATGGAAGCGGTGTTGGGCAGAAGGTGCCGCAAGATAACCCTTAAAGAAGATCCGCCAAGGGATCTCGCTGCCAGAGCGTACTCGCTCTCCCTGAGGCTGAGAACCATTCCGCGGATCATACGACCGGTGCTAGCCCAGCCTACGATGGCAAGGATGGCGACGATCATGATGTAGGTTTCTCGGGAGGTCAGATCATTGGGTAGAGCGTATCTCAGGGTCAGGATCAAGTAGAGGCCCGGGATCGCCAGGAGCAATTCAACCAAGCGCATCAACAGGAAATCCCAGAAGCCACCGAAGTATCCAGCCAGTCCTCCGATGAAGAGCCCTATGGAGATACTGATGAAAATACCGATCAGTCCCACAGAAAGTGAAACTTGACCGCCATAAAGGATCCTGGTCCATAGATCTCTACCAAGGATATCGGTTCCCAAGATGAAGAGCCCGGCGTGGATATTGGGCTCTTTGGGTATATCTGAAGCATCGATCCCCATGAGGTGGGTGTGGCCAAACACCCTAAAGAAGCCACAAAGGCTGAAGACTTCGTGTTCTTCTTTCGCTTGTACGAAGAATTTGATCGGAATACTGCGGCTGCGATCTTCGGCAAGAAGGTATTCCATCTCCCCATATTCATCCCAGGACTCGTATTCTTTGAGTGGATGGACATGGGGGCGAAGAGAAAAGTTTCTATTGGTGTCGTGGAAGTGAATTCCTCCTGAGAACCAATTCCACTTACGAACGTAGGACGGCAAGAGGATCTCTTCGAAATTTTCATCCTCAGCGAGAATGTCCCCGGTCTTTTCGATGGTGTACCCGCCGAAGAGCATGGGGCCATATTTGACGGTGTACTTATTGGTGTCGTTCATTCCATAGGGAGCGATGAAGCCACCAAAGCTAGACAGCAGATAAAGAACAACCAGTATGAATCCGCCGCTCATCGCCAGTTTGTTCTTGCGTAAACGTAACCACAGAATCGCCCATGGGCCTCTTGGCGGAGGCATTCCTGAATTGGGTTTCGTATTGGCGGGTTCAGCCATCAGGACAACCTCACCCTCGGATCGACGACGGCGAGAAGCAGGTCTGCGATTAGATTGCCGAAGACTAGTAGCAGTGTGGAAATCAAGACACTGGCAAGAACCAAGGGTTCGTCCTTGGCGCTAATCGCCTCGAAAATCAATCTGCCAAGACCTGGCCAATTCATGACGATTTCAACGAGTAGAGAGCCACTGAGGAGGCTGGCCAGTGAGTATCCAAAGAGGGTCACCAGCGGATTGACCGCGTTGCGGAATGCGTGCTTAAAGAGTACGCCCTGTTCAGAGACACCCTTTGCTCGGGCTGTTCTGACGTAATCTTGTCCCAGGGCTTCGATCATATTTCCACGAGCTTGACGCATGTAGCCGGCCATCGCCGAAGTTCCGAGCACGAGTGCCGGCAGAATTAAATGGTGAATTCGGTTTGCGATTTTACCGAAGAATCCGAATTTGTCGTAATCGATGGAGCGCATGTCGCCGATCGGAAACCAGCCTGTGTAAGAAGCGAAAAGCATCGCCAATAAAGCAAAGAAGACCGTCGGTATAGACAAGCCCAGGAATGCGATGATTCCGGCACTGTGATCGAGCCGTGAGTTGGGTTTGACAGCAGCAAAGATTCCCAACGGAATACCAAGGCCATAGGCGATAAAGAGTGCCGCAAGTGAGAGGGTCAAGGTGTTCAAAAGTCGCTCGGCAATGATTCCGAAAACCTCGCGCTTGAATTTATAAGAAGTTCCGAAGTCGAGGGTCAGCGCGTTGAGCAGCCAGGAGAAAAAGCCCTCGATAGCGCCCACCTTGCGATAGACGACGGCTTCGTCGTCGCATTGGTACTGCACTCCGTCGATCTGGAACTTGAGCAAGCTGCGGCTGGCTTCCTTGGCGTGGACAGCAGATCCATCCTTGAGGATCACTGGCCGATAACCACCTTCATCGACAAAAGACCAGGTATGCCCTTCGTCGGAAAACTCTCCGAGGGCTGTCAATTGGCTTCGATCAATCCTGACCAACAAACCGGAGTTTTCCTTTTGTCGAAGAACTTCAGTCGTCGATCGGGCTGGATCCGCTTCCATTTGACTGTAGAAATCCCCCGGAGCCTGCTTGAGGAGCATGAACGTGAGAAAGGTCACCACCAAAACAAGGGGTGGAATCGACAGCAGGCGGCGCAGGCTGAAGGTTAGCAAGGAGCGGTCTCCACCCTAGGGTTGGTACTTCCACAGGGATTCAAGGTTCCAGGTCATCTGCGGACGCAGCAAGCTGGGCCACAGATTTCCGATTCGACCTTCTTGTGCTGCTGCGTATGAATTTGCGGCGATCAGATAGAGGATCGGGATGTTTTGGCCGATCAATTCCTGAACTTCGTCGTAGTACTTTTTACGCACTTTGTCATCGAGCTCTTCGTCCATCATCGTCATCAGGTTGTCGATGCGTGCTTCCCATTCCGTCGCCGGCTCTGGTTGCTGGGGGTACCAGGCGTGAAGACGTCCACTGGAGAGAGTGATATTCTTGCCGTTGGCAGGATCTGGTGGCACACCTGAGCCCCAGCCGAGCAGGATCATATCCCATTTATGGCTGTCTCGAAGGCTGGTCACCAGGTCATTGAAGATGATCGGTTTGAAATTGATATCAAGGCCGAGGTTGACGAGGTCTTTGCTGATCAGGTTTCCAACTTGTTGGCGTAAATTGTTCTCGACGTTTGTGTTTAGCGAGAAGCTAATTTTTCGACCCTTGTCGTCTTCCCGAATGCCATCTCCATCGCGATCAGTCCAGCCGAGTTCGTCGAGAATCGCTTTCGCCTTGTCGAGGTCGTAGGGGTACTTCGGAACTCCGGAGTGAAACCAGGTCTTGTTTCCGGGCGTAATGCTCGACCAGATCGCAGTGGCGCGCCCTTGGAACGCGGTGCGCTTGATGCCGTCACGGTCGATGGCGTGATTGACCGCCTTACGGAAGTCGAGGTTGTTGAACCAGTAGGCTTTCGCTTCGTCAACGAATGGTTCTCCCGTATCGGGATCCTTGCCTGGATGTAAATTGAAGCAAACCCAATTGCTGTTGAGGCTGACTCCCAGGCGAATCAAGCTCGCTTTGCCAGCCTTTTCCATGGCGACCGCTTCACGGAAGTGGTCAGCGGGCACGTCTTCGAAGAGATCTAATTCTCCGGCTTCAAATTTTTGCCACAGAAGGTTCAAGTCTTTGACCAGAACTATGATCACTTCATCCAGGTAGGGTAGCCTTTGTTGGCGGGCATCGATCTTCCAGTAATAAGGATTGCGCTTGTAGACGATTTTTTCACCAGACTTGTAATCCGCGAGCATGAAAGGGCCGCTGCCGACGAGGTCTTTCGGGTTAACGTCGTTGTTCATCTGTTGGAGGAGCGTTGGATTGTTTTCCTGGAGATGATCGCGCCACTTATGTTCTGGAATGAGGCGAACATTGCCGACGTGGGTCAAGAACTGGGAGTCGATGCGCTTGAGCTTGAAGATCAGGGCGTTGCGCTCTTTATCGACAGAAACTTCTGGGAGCTCGCCCGTGACAGGGTGCTTGAAGCCATCCTTGATGCTGGTGGCAATTTGCGGATGGAAGACGGCATTGAAAGTGAACAGGGCGTCTTCCGCATCCAGGGGTTCACCATCGGACCAACGGATTCCGTCGCGAAGGAAGAAGGTCCACGTCAGTTGGTCGTCGGAGACTTCCCAACTCTTGGCAAGGGAGGGTTCCGCTTGCCATTTACCATTGTTGTAGGTGACGAGATTGCTGAAGACGAGCGCACGGATTTCCTGGTCTGTGGCTCCTTTGGGCTCGATAGGATTGAAGGATTCCACTTCGCCAAGAATGGCATAACGTATGTCTCCGCCATAGGTTCCAGTTCGATCGACAACGATAGCGTCGGGGCTCACGTCACCGAGGAAGGGCGGATTCGGCACTCCCACTGGCAATGACATATCTGGCTTCGGCTCTTCGGGCCGATCCATTTTGCTGACTCGAACGACCCTTGGCTTCGATGGGGATTCTTGATTTTCGACATCTCCCGAATTTGCGCCGGCGGTAGTGGTTTTTGGTGGAGGCGAATCAGACGTGCAGCCGCTAGCGAGGAGGAGAGTGGCAAGGATGGCAATTGGCGCCCAAAGAGTGGGGGGCTGATTTGGGATCGATGGAAAGATCCTTGAAATGCGGTTCATGCGGCACCTGCTTCTCTGTTTGGGCCCGCGGGTGTGAAACCTCGACGCGGGATGTGATGCGCCACCCGTCGTTGAGTGGGCCAGAGATGGAGGATAACCCATTCCTGTGGGAGGCACACGGGAAACCGAATGCCCTCAAAGGAGCTTTCAGGCAACTTTTTACGGAAGGTCGCAGTTTTCTCCGAATTCGTATACCTTGCTGAGGATCCCCAGAGCAGTCTGTGTTCCTCGTGATTGTCGGTGATCGTCATTTTTGCAATAGAGAGGCTTTTTCATGCTATCTGACATGATCCTGTCAAGTGGTCGCCGTCGTGATCCCAATTCCCTGTCGCTGCCAGCGATCATCTTTACAGCAGGACTTGCCTTGATGATCAGTGGCTGCACAGCCAAGCCGAGTTCGTCTGTCCCCGGCGAGAAGTTGCAAATTAACAGTATCTCAGCGCCTTCTCCTGAAAACATTTTCCGCATCCCGTTGATGACCAATCCCCCTGATCTGGATCCGATTCTGGTGTCCGATACCACTTCCTCAGGGGTGGCGACGAAACTCTTTACCAGCCTCTTCGATTACACACCTGATCTGGAGTTGGAGCCTTGTCTCGCCAAAGAGATGCCGACGATTTCCGAGGACGGTCGCGTCTACGATATTCAATTGCGGGATGATGTGCGTTTCACCAATGGGCGAACGGTGACCGCTGCAGATATGAAGTACAGCATCCAGCGACTGGCTTCGATCCGGTCAAAGCGGACCAATCTGGTAGAGAAGATCGTTGGAGCCAAGGAAGCGATTGCAGGTGCCAGTAAATCGCAGGAGGTCTCTCCGGAAATACCCGGGATCGAGGTTTTGGGAGACCATTCCTTGAGAATTACCCTGATTGAATCGTCCCCGCCCTTTATCAACAAGCTGGCGATGGTCAATACTGCGGCGGTTCCACGAGAGGTGATCGAAGAGATCGGCGACAAGTTCTCACGTAATCCCGTTGGATCAGGACCCTTTACACTCACCGAGTGGAAAGAGGGGATATCTCTCAAGTTGACCGCCAATCAGGACTACTTTGAGGGTGCTCCCAAACTGGCTGGAATCCACTACCGGGTGATCCCTGAGCCTTTGGCTCAACTGGAGGAGTACAAAGCCGGAAACTTCGATATTCTCGCTGCGACCCAGGGGGTCTATCCCAAATGGAAGAACTCCAACCGTGCCAATGAAGTCCGCTTCTGGCCATCTCTGGCGGTCCAGTACTACGGGTTCAACCTGAAAAAAGAGGGATCTCCCTACGCTGGATATTCGGACAGTGCCCGCAAGTTACGCGAAGCCATCAATCTGGCGGTCGACCGCAAGTTTTTGGGTGAAGTCCTTTTGGAAGGGCGTTCCTATCCCGCCAATGGAATTCTTCCTCCTGGAATCTTTGGGCACAACAGTGAGCGCCCGGCATTCACTCAGGATGTAGAGAAAGCGAAGGCGCTTCTCGCAGAAGCGGGGTACCCCAATGGTGAAGGCCTTCCTCCGGTTGACCTGTGGTTCAACACCCAGGGGGATAATTCAAAAATCGCCCAGGCGGTTCAGGCGGATCTGAAAAAGGTCGGCATCGAGATCGGATTGAAGATGCTCGACTGGGCAGCCTTCATCGAAGCGACCGATGCGGGGGAGCCTCCTTTCTTCCGTTTGGGGTGGGTGGCTTCCTATCCCGATGCGGAATACTTCCTGGCATCACTTTTCCATACCAAGAATCAGGGCTCTCAGGGCAATGTGTCCTTCTACAGCAATCCTGAAGTGGACAAGTTGATCGATGATTCCTACGCAGAAACCGATCCCGCCAAGCGCGTGGAGCTGCTCAAGCAGGCGGAATCGCGAATCATCGCAGACAGTCCCTGGCTCTTCCTGCTCTTCGGGCAGGAGACCGTTCTCCTCAAGCCCTATGTGCGGAACTACAACCCGACAGGAATGTGCGACGATGTTCAGGGGAATTACATCCGCTGGCATCTGGTTGAGATCGACGCCGGGAATCAGGGATAGGTACGGGAGTTCTCTTGCTTGCCTATACTCTGAGAAGACTGTTTCAGGCGATTCCGGTGATCCTGCTGGTCACCTTGATCGTGTTTTTGCTGAATGCCTCGATTCCCGGGGATCCGGGGCGCATTCGCCTTGGGCAAAGAGCGGATCCCGCAGCGGTGGACGCCTACAACGAACAGCGTGGATACAACGATCCTCTGATCGTCCAGTACGGGAAATACCTGTGGCGCCTTTTCATTCATTTTGATCTGGGTGAATCGGACGTCAAAGCTGGCAAAAGCGTCAATGAGATTCTCGAGGACGCTTTTCTTGTGACGCTGCGTTTGGCACTGCTTTCCATCGTGGTGGCCCTCTTCATCGGCATCAGCGCGGGAGTGCTCTCGGCGGTTAAAAGTCGCAGCATCATCGATTACGTGTCGATGTTGGTCGCCATTCTGGGCGTCTCCATGCCCGTATTCTGGCTGGGGATCCTGATGATCATTTACGTGGCACCTGCGCTGGGTTTGCCGCGGACCGGTTTTGACGATTCGAATACATGGACTGCCCTGAGATCGCTGGCCATGCCTGCTTTTGCATTGGGGCTCTTGTCTTCTGCTACCATCGCCCGTCTGAGCCGTTCGGCGATGTTGGATGTCATGACTCAGGATTACATTCGCACTGCGCGCTCCAAAGGCGTCGGTGAAGCGAGCGTGGTTCTCAAGCATGGCATGCGCAACGCTGCGATCCCAATTGTTACCGTCGTCGGCAATTCCTTTGGATACCTGTTGGTGGGAGCCGTGTTAACAGAAACGGTCTTCGCTCTCCCGGGATTGGGCCGCGAGGTGGTCGAAGCGATCAAGATGCGTGATCGGGAATTGATCACCGGTGGCATCCTGTTGATGTCTTTCGTTTTCATCGGCGTCAATCTGCTGGTGGATCTGTCCTACGCCTGGTTCGACCCGAGGATTCGTGATGACCGCAGCTAGCACCATCGGCAAATCTCCGACTCAGATGGCCTTCAAGAGGCTGCGCAAGAACCTGCTCGCCATGTTGGGAGCAACGGTGGTTTTGATCGTTGTCGTGCTGGCCTTCTTTCCCTCGTGGGTGGTTCCACACCATGCGGATGGATCGGGCCCTTACACCGCCGCGGAGCAGTTCCGTAGTGCCGAGACATGGCAAAAGCCACCGGGAATTCCCGGGCATCCTCTGGGAACCGATGAGTTGGGGCGCGACGTCTGGACGCGAATCGTTTACGGAGCGGGCATCTCACTCCGGGTGGGTCTGGTCGGTACCGCGGTGGCAGTTTTGATCGGTCTGATTTTGGGTAGCCTCGCCGGGTTCCGTGGGGGACGTGTCGACATGGTGATCAGTCGACTGACCGACACTTTCTTCGCTTTCCCCAGTCTTTTGCTCATGATCGGTATCTTGGCGGTGTTTGAAAAACCCAACGAGATGGTCATCTTCGCCGCATTGGGACTGGTCGGTTGGCCGGGAGTCGCAAGGATTGTCCGGGGTCAGGTGATTTCCTTGAGGGGCAGTGAGTTTGTTCTTGGAGCTCGTGCTCTTGGCCAAACCGACAGCAAAATTCTACTCAGGCATCTGTTGCCGAATTGCATGGGACCCGTGGTCGTGGTTTCAACCTTGATGATCGCCGGAAATATTTTGGCAGAGGCGGGTCTCTCCTTCCTCGGTATCGGTTTGCCCCCTCCGAATCCTTCTTGGGGGCGTATGCTGGTCGATTCCAAAGAGTACTGGGTGGATATGCCATGGATGGGCATCTTCCCCGGAGTGGCCATCATGTTCACTGTTCTTGGTTTCAACCTATTGGGGGACGGCCTGCGGGATGCCTTCGACCCAAAGATGAAAGACTAGTTCTTCATCTTTGTTTTGGGTCGAGCTCCCTTCGTAATTGATCTCCGACCACATTCAATGCCAACAAAGTGAAGGCCAGTGCCAGGGATGGATACAGGATCAACCACCATGCGGTCTTGACTGGGTTGAGCACTTCAAAGGCATCCCGCGCCAAAGTTCCCCATGAAACTGCGGGAGATTGAACACCTAAGCCGAGGAATGACAAAAAGGCTTCGAAGAGAAGGACTCTGGGAACGATCAAGGTGATCGTCACGATGATGGTCGGTACGAGATTGGGCAGGATTTCTCTGTAGAGAACTCGCTGAGGGGGCACTCCCAGAGCAGTGGCTGCGAGTGCCCATTCTCTGCGGGCAAGAACTCTTGTTTCGCCACGAACCACCCGTGCCATCGGCGTCCAGTAGACGACTCCGAGGATGACAAAGAAAACGCCGAGTCCTCCTCCTGAAGCCTCTAGCGCCGTTCCTCTCAATGCACTTGCGATGAGAATCACAAGGAAGACCAAGGGGATCGAATCGATCAGGTCGACGAAGCGCATCAACCAATGATCTCGGCGTTCGCTACCCCCTCCTGAAACTAAGCCGTAACCCACTCCTAAAATCAGTGCGGTCAATGCCCCCGCGATTCCGCAAGCAAGGGAGATCTGTGTCCCGCGCAGGATTCTGCTAAAAAGGTCGCGGCCGAGTGCGTCGGTTCCAAACCAATGCTCCGAAGATGGAGCCGTCAAAGCGACCGACGAATCGGTTTCGTAAGACAACTGAAGTGGTAGCAGGGGCATCACTAATGCCGTTAGGGAAATAGCCGTCAACCAGACAAAGCCGAGGGCGGTTACGGGGTCGGAGAGGATGGCGGAAAAGACCGCCTTTGGGCGCTTCATCGGTTCACACCCGCTCGCGGATCAAGCCAACCCATTAGCAAGTCTCCTAGCAGGGTTAAGACTTGTAGAAGGATGGTGTAGAGCAGCACGGCTCCGAGAACGAGGGGATAATCTCGGTTCATGGCTCCCTGGATAAAATGCATTCCGATTCCTGGAATGGCGAAGATCTGCTCGATGACCAAGGATCCAGTCAGCATGGCAGCCGCGGTCGGGCCAAGCGTAGAGGCCACTGGGATCGAAGCAGGTCTGAGGCAATGAAAGATGAGTGTGCCGACTTGACCGCGGCCTTTGGATCTTGCGGTTCGAGCGAAGTCTTCTTGGCCTGCTTCAATCAAACCACTGCGTAACAGTCGCGCTACCTGGGCCGCTGGTGCGAGGGCAAGGCAGAGGACGGGAAGGACCACCGCAATCGGGTCGGTCCAGCCTGCTGGCGGGAATATCGGCAAATGAAAAGCGAAGAGCAAAATGGCTAAACCAGCGATGACGTAGAGGGGAAGTGAAATCCCCATCGACGCAAAGATGGTGACGAGTCGATCGGGCCACCGCCCCTGCTGCCATGCGGCGATGATTCCCAACCCCATTCCCATGAGAACCCCGAGGAGGAGGGCGAGCGTGCCGAGGAGGAATGAGGCGGGTATTCCGGCAGAGAGAATCGTCGCGACGTCATGATCTGGTTGTCGCAAGGATGGACCAGGGTCGAGCGTGATCCATGACCACCCTTGATCGAGGTATTGCTGCCACAGAGGTTGGTTGAGTTGGTAACGAGCCTCGATTGCGGCCTTGACCGCTGCCGGTGGATCCCTCTCTGCATCGAAGGGACCTCCCGGTGCCGATCGGATCACCAGAAAGGATAGGGTGAAAACAGCCCAAATGGTGACGAGAGAAGCCAGGGTTCGATGCAGTAGAAACCGGGTCATTGCGATTTCCACTTCAGTGAGCGTAGGTCGTGTTGATCCAAAGGATTCGCAAAAAACCCTTCAAGGGCTGGGGATACCAGGTTGCTGGAAGTGGTCGACCACAAAGGCAGGATCGGGCCACGATCGAGGAGGATTTCTTCCGCGGATTGCCAAAGCTTCATTCTTTGTTGGGGATCGCTGCTGAGTCGGGCTTCTTCAACAAGTCGATCGTATTCCGTATCGCTCCAGCCGGTTCGGTTGTTGGTCGCTGTCGTGGTGAATAACTCCAGGAAGGTCGCCGGGTCGGGAAAGTCTGCGATCCAACTGCTGCGACTGATGTCGTAATCGAAACTCCTCTGTGTTTGTAGAAATGTTCGCCATTCCATCGATCGGATTTGGGTTTCGATGCCGAGCTCTCGAGCCCACGAAGATTGCATCCACTCAGCCACCAGAGCATGGGTTGAACCGCTGGAGTGGAGAATCTCAAAGGGTGGGATCGGTCGCCCAGAGTCGGAGTTCGGTACGCGCCAGCCGGCCTCGGCGAGAATCGATCGGGCTTTTTGTGGGTCGTAGCCCAGTTTTGGCCAGCCCTCTTCGGAGATCAGAGCGGCCTCAACAGGGGCTTCTGTCGTTTTGGCCATTCCTGAATACCCGGGAAGTGCTGAGCTTAAAGAGGGATTGCCCAATTGTTCATGGGCATTCAATGCCGGTTTTGGCCAGGGCACAAAGCCCCATGCCGGTTGCAGGTTTCCGCCAAGAATGTCCCGGCAAAGTGCGTTGCGATCGAGGCACAATGACAATGCTTTGCGCACCTCAGAATCATCGAGCGGGGCCCTGGCAAAATTGAGGCGATAAAATGAAATCCCCAGATAGGGATCGGTTCTTAGCGCCTGATTCCATTCGGGGTTCTGTTGCAAAAATGGCATCAGGACAGGAGGGACTCCGACCGCCCAATCAAGAGAGCCGTTTGCAAAGAGATTGACGAGGGTGTTTCCCGATTCGATAGCAAGGAAGTCGACGCTTTCCATATGAACCTTGGCAGGCCCGCGATAGTTCGGGGATCGAACTAATCGAATGCGGTCTCTCAGATCCCATTTTTCCAATTGCCATGGCCCGTTGGTGGGAACGCCGAGTGCGGTTCCGTCTCTCCCTTGAATATGAACCGGTTGCAATGGGGTTTGGGTGCATAAAAAGGGCAGCCACGGCAGGGGTCGATTCAGTTTCACGACGAAGGTTAAGGAATCCGGTGTTTCGATGCCGACGTCAGATCTTTGCCCTTCGCCGTTGCGCCACTCTTTGGCCCCGGTGACCGCTTCCAATAAATCACCGTAGGGAGCTCCTTGAAGAGGGTCGATCAGGTCGAGCCATGATCTGCGAAAATCTTCGGCAGTGAGTGGGTCTCCATTCGACCACAGGAGCCCTTCCTGTAGCCGGAAGGTCCACCTTTTTCCTTCGTCAGAGACTTCCCATGAAGTGGCGCAGCCGGGGATGGGCTCCAGAGTCTCAGGGTCGAGAAGAAGCAAGCCTTCGTGGAGGGCGCGGATCACTCTTCCTTCAGGGATGCCGCTGGCACGGTGCGGATGCAGTGATCCCGGGTCGGTTCCGTTGCCGATCACGAGGTCTGCCCTTTTTGGCAAATCGGGCAATGCCACCTGGAGAAAGGCAAATATGGAGATTCCACAAGTGGCTAATACGGCCAGAATTGGCGTAGATGAGCTCCAGAAAGTGGTCCATCGCCGCTGCATTTGATCCCCTTCCGCCGGCATCATCCGCTGTCATAGACGATTCGGCAAGGGTAAGTCCCGTCTTCGCTTGCCGCCGAAGTAGGGGGTCGGTATCCTGTTCTTTTACTTAAATGATCCACCCCGATCCGATCGGGTTTCGAATTTTGGGATCAAATGAGTCTTGGTTTGACGTCACTGCGATGCTGACTCAAATCTTCGCCGAACCCTGGCGCAGATCAATCAGGGTGTCGAAGCAGCTAATAGAGAGCCTCAGAGAGAGAAGACAGACATGTCGATTCACAAGTCCTTGAAAACCGGTAGCGGGATTGGCGGAACGCGTAACGTTCTGACCCGTTATGAGAGAATCCTCCAAATGGAGTCCCAGGGTCGATTCAATGAGGAGGAGGACAGCCCCCTTGGGTTGCCGAAAACTCGCGTGCTCAAGGTGAAGAAGCGTGCCAAGAAGAAGAAAGAGAAAGACAAAGACAAAGAGGAAGGCGAATCTTGATCCGCATTGCGGAATTGATTTGTTGAGGGTTTCTTTACCTACAGGAACTCTCTCGAGCTCTTTGAGCACCTCGTTCTTTTCAGTGCTTTCTTTCTGAGGACTTCGCTTGGCAGGTGGATTCCTGCCGGGATTGATCAACACTCGAACCCGCCCGGAGGTACGCCATGCGGAATCCCGCCATCTCCACAGGTAGCCTATTCCTGGTTGCTCTTGTCGTTTTTGTATTCGTCGTTCCGACGCCTCTTCAGGCGGATTACACCACTGTCGAAATCGACGGTCGAACTTGGACCACGAATGACAATTTCGAACCCATCGGTAGTACCGATGCCGTTCATGGGGGGGAGTTGCGGACCAACATTCCCAACTTCCTGCCGACATTGCGGCGCGATGGTCCCAACTCAAATTTGACGACCATCACCGACATCTACTCACTGACCCATGAATTCCTGCTTTCGATTCACCCGGAAACTCTGGAGTGGCTGCCGCGATTGGCTTCTCACTGGATCATTGAGGAGAAAGAGGATCATCAGGTCTTTTGGTACCGCATCGACGAGCGCGCCCGTTATTCGGACGGAACTCCCGTCACAGCAGACGACGTGGTCGCCTCGTACGAACACATCGTCGATCCTGATATCAAGGATCCGATGAGCGCCAATCTTTTTACGGGATACTACGAAAAGCCGATCGCGCACGATGACCGGGTCGTCTCCGTGAAAACCAAAAAGAAGGCCTGGAGAACTTTTCTCTACTTTTCAGCGAGCCTGGCGATTTACCCCGCCAAACAGATTCGGATCCCCGGTGACGTGTATCTCGATGAGTTCAACTGGAAGATGATTCCAGGTTCGGGGCCTTACGAATTGCGCGAAGACAGCATTCAGCAGGAAATTTCTGTGACCCTCTACCGCCGCGATGACTGGTGGGGGCGAGACTCCAGAGCTTCCACCGGTATGTACAACTTCGACAAGATCCAGTTGCTCGTCGTTCGAGACCGGGAGCTTGCTTTCGAGAAGTTCAAGGCGGGGGAGCTGGATTATTACGTCGTCCTGAGGGCGCAGCGCTGGGCTGAGGAAGCCGGATTTGAAGCGATCCAGAAAGGTTGGATCCAGAAGCGTAAGGTCTACAACGAACAGCCCCAGTCCTTCTCGGGCTACATGCTCAACATGAGAGAGTGGCCCTTTGATGACAAGAATGTCCGCATGGCCTTCTGTTACGGTTACGACCGAGAGACTCTCTTTGAAAAGCTCTTCTTCAACCAGTATGAATACCTCGATAGTTATTACCCTGGAAGTCGTTGGGGGAATCCCAAAAACCGCAAGGTTCGCTACAATCCCCGCAGGGCGGAGCGATTCCTCGATCGCGCGGGGTACACACAGCGAGACGCCAATGGAATCCGGGTGCATGAGGAAACGGGCAAGGCCCTCTCTTTCACCCTTGAGTATGGATCTGCTTCAGCGACAAGGATTCATCAGGTCGTGGCGGAAGGGCTGCGCAAGCTCGGCATTGAAATGAAGCTGGAGCTGATGGATTACAATGCGCTGACAAAAAAGGTCAGCGAGCGTCAGTTTGTGCTTCATTCGATGGCCTGGAGGGGGATCCTTTTCCCCAATCCTTTGACCTCTTGGAAAAGTGATTTGGCCAACGAGCCCTACAACAACAATATTTCCGGCTTTGCCAGTGAAGAAGTTGATCGGTTGATGGAGCTTTACGACAAAAGTTTCGACATCGATGAGCAGACACGGATCATGCAGGAAATTGACGGGCTAATCTTCAAAGAGCATCCGGTGGCTCTCAGCTGGTATGCGCCTTTCGAAAGAATCCTGTCTTGGAACCGTTTTGGAGTTCCTGAGAAAGTGCTAAGCCGAACCGGGGATTCAAACAATATCTGGAGCATGTGGTGGACCACTCCTGAGATGCAGGAGAGGTTAGCGCAGGCCAAGGAAAAAAATGAGGCGTTGCCGCTGATTTCTGACGTGATTGACCCCTGGGGTGTCAAGGAGCGTATGGAATCCTCCGAAAAGGCGTCAGAGTAGTCGTGGTCTACCAGGCTTCATCTTTTGCCGGTCCGGACGGTCTTCATGGGAGTGATCTCTCATGAGTGGCATGTGGACCTATTTCGCCCGTCGCCTCATCTTGGTGCCGATCACTTTTCTAGTGATCACCTTCATGGTCTATGCGGTATTGCGTGTGACGCCGGGGGGGCCCATCGAGCAACTGGAGAACCAGATGCGTGCTGCCGCAGCCCAAGAAGGGGGCGGAGGCAGTGGCGGTCTCGGTGGAACGGATGTCGGTCTCGATGAAAAAGCGCGGGAGGAACTCCGCGCTTACTACAACCTCGATCAGCCGATTCCGATCGCTTACCTGCAATGGCTGGGAGTTTATCCGCGCAAGGACCGAACGCCGGTTACCCTGAAGGAACGTGAGGCCGATCCAGAATTCTGGAATCGTGTGGAGGCGGCCTGGGTTCAGTTTCGGGAGAGCGAAAATGCCTACGAAGCTGCGTTACAGAATTCCGGTGCAGAATTCCGTGGTGCCGCATTGCTGGTGGAAGCGAAGGAGGCTGAGCCCGGCGAAGAGATGTTTTTTCAACGGGCAGGTAAGCTACTCTCTGAAGGTTTGGATTCACGGGGTCGGCTCAATCAACATTTAGATTCTCGCGGTTGGCAATTAAGCGGCGCCCGTTTCATGCGCCCCGTTTCGGACACCGAACTGTCCGAGAATTCGACCTTGGCTACCCTGGTTCGTCTTGCGGTAGATAAGGACCAGGCCTTTGAGAAGCTCAACGAAATCCTGGCTGAGCAGGATAAGGAAGCGAGTCGCAGAGGCTCCTATTACAATGTCGAGATCGGATTTAGCGGAATTCTTCAGGGCGATTTCGGTCGCTCTTTTACCTACAACGAAGATGCTCTCGATGTCATTACTCAGAAGTTCCCAATTTCCATCTACTTCGGATTGATCGGTTACTTGGCGACTTGGCTGATCTGTATCCCATTGGGGATCGGTAAAGCGGTCCACCATCGTGGACTCTTTGACACGAGTACCAGCGTTCTGGTCTTCCTCGGCTACGCCACTCCTGGATTTGTTGCCTGCCTGCTATTGCTGGTGCTTCTCGGCGGAGGGACCTATTGGAACGTGGTTCCGCTGGGTGGATTCCGCTCCGAAGGTTGGGGTCTCTGGTGGGAGCAAGGTGAATACTGGCGCTGTATCAAAGATCAGGTTCATCACACCCTAGTACCCATGTTTGGTTACCTGGTGGGATCCTTTGCCAGCATGACCGTGTTGATGAAGAACTCGCTTCTGGAGAACTTTGGTGCGGATTACGTCCGTACGGCATTTGCCAAGGGGCTACCCGAGGGGCGCGTTATTTATGTTCATGCTTTGCGCAACTCCCTGATCCCCATCACCGCGGGAATCGGTCATTTTCTGGGAATCATCTTTGCCGGATCATTCCTGATCGAAAAGGTTTGCAATATTCCCGGGATGGGGTTGCTGGGTTATGAGTCCATCATTCGCAGGGACTATCCCATCATTCTGGCAACATTGGTATTTGGAGTGCTGATTCGACTCACCGGCAACATTCTCAGCGATTTCATTTGGGCCGCCATCGATCCCCGGATCCGGTTTAAGTAGGGGGCTCGATGAAGTTCTTGCTGGTCCTCCTGGTTTTGATTGCCGGTGTCTGGTTTACCCAGAAGGGAATCCCTTGGATTTTCAAAGGGATATTGCGTTTGGTGGGAATCCGCTGGAAGTCGAGCCCGCTGGCGGAGAAGAGAATTCGTCGCTTCAAATCGATTCGACGCGGGTATTACTCCTTTGTCATCATCACCAGTCTTTTTACGACGTCTTTATTTTTGGAAGTGCTCGTTAATGACAAGCCGGTGATGATTCGCTACGGCGATCAGGTGTCCTATCCAGCAGTAAGAGATCTGACCAATACCTGGTGCTTCTTCATGGAAGGGCCACTGACAACCTTTGATCGATCCGAGGATTTCGGAATCCCAGGTCAAGGCCCCCTCGACTACACTGAGTTTGCTCGCCTGGTGGAAAACCCGGAAGCCGCATTCGGCCCCATCGTTGAGAAGCAGAAATCTGATATCTCCGATCTGGAAATGGAGATTGAAGATGTGCGCCTGGAGATCGAAGAGTACGAGGCGGATGGAGAAGAGCCCGAAGATTGGCTGATCGAGGATCTCGCCGCGGCAGAGAAGCAGGTGGTGCAACTGCGTGAGGGGCTCGAACAATTAGCATCCATCGAAAAGGTGTTCCTGGATGGGAACGTCGGAGTGGTCTGGCCTTTGTATCGACATGGCCCCTACAAGAATCGTCTCGATTTACCGGGAACCGCACCCCATGACCCTTCGCTGTACATTCCGGGGCTGACTCCCGTACGTCAAGATGCCATGCTCGGCGAGCAGGTGGAGATGGAATACGGCGGTCGTCAGGGGATGCGCATCACTTCGGGGATGGGCTCTGGGGATCGAAGTCCTCTTTCAGCGGATACCAAATTCTATGCTCTGAAGCCGTCGACCGATTCCGGTCCGGTGGAGGTCGCTGGAATCGTGATCGTGCGAAAAGTTTCCGAAGACGGTTTGTCGGGAGAAGTTGAGATTCTTTCGATCACGCCGGGGGAAACTCTGACAACAGGACTGAATCTTTCGACGAGGTTTCTTGAAACATGGGAAGCCCCGCTGGGGACCAGTGACGCAGGTATCGATGTCCTGCCTCTGCTGGCATACGGTTTCCGGGTCAGCGTTGGTTTCTCTCTGATGGTACTCGTCGCCGGTTATCTCGTCGGAATTTTGGCGGGGGCCATCATGGGTTACTACGGGGGCTGGACCGACATTTTGCTGCAGCGATTCATTGAGATCTGGGGATCGGTTCCATTCTTATTCCTGATCATGATCGTCGCCAGCATCGTCGATCCCGGTTTCTGGGTCCTGGTGATTTTCCTGGTGATTCTGAGATCGTGGATGGCGATCACTTACCAGATTCGTGGTGAGTTCTATCGGGAGAAGGCACGGGATTATGTACAGGCCGCCATCGGCAGTGGCGTCAGTGACATGACGGTTATGATGCGCCACATTCTGCCTAATTCGATGGTGCCGGTGATCTCTCGGGCCCCCTTCTCATTCGTGAATTACATCAGCTCACTGGTTTCGCTGGATTTCCTCGGCTTCGGTTTACCGCCGACCGATCCGTCCTGGGGAAGATTGCTCAATCAGGGATTCCAGTTTCTGACCACATCGCCACATTTGGTGTTCTTGCCGGTGTTGGCGATGGCGACCACTCTGTTCCTCGTCGTCCTTATCGGCGAGGCCGTGCGTGAAGCCTTTGATCCCAAAGTCTTCTCGAGGCTGAGGTGATGACGATGGCAGACAAGAACAATAAAACCGACTCCCAACAGGAACCGCTGGTCAGTGTCAGAGATCTGCACACCGACTTTACTGTGGAGGGCAAAACTGCCCAGGCGGTCGATG
>NHDG01000075.1 GCA_002167285.1 Planctomycetia bacterium TMED53 | reverse complement strand
AATGATGACGGATCGGTGAATATCGCAGATGGAGTACAACTGCTGGGTTACCTCTTCAACGGAACCGGTGAGCTTCCCTTGCCAGGCGGCTCTTGCGGTGAGGATCCTACAGTGGACGGTCTTGGTTGCGATTCTTCCAACTGCCCTTAGGGACGATGGGCACTTTGCTGAGTTGCCTTTAAAGAGGCCAAATCCACGGGATCAGTTTTCCGCAAATCATCCATAGGATGATCACTAGGGGGGCGCCGACCCGGGCAAAGTCTGTAAATCGATAACCACCCGCTCCGTAAACGAGGGTATTGGTTTGGTATCCCACCGGAGTGAGGAACGACAGCGAGGCTCCAAAAGCGACCGCCATGATGAAAGGTTCGGGGTTGACGTCCAGTTGGGTGGCGATCTTGAGCGACACTGGAACCAGAACGGCTGCCACAGCGGCATTGGAAATCATCTCCGTCAGTAAAGCAGCGACGATCAACGTGACGATGACGAGCCCTTCTGCTCCGAGGACCGCCTGTAAGCTGGTTACCTGTTCAGCGATCCACAGCGCCGCCCCTGTTTGTTCCATCGCCTGCCCCATCGCCAGCATTCCTGCGATCAAGACAAGTATCCGCCATTGAATCGACTCGTAGGCTTTCGTTCCTGAGATGCAGCCTGTGAGTACCATCAGGACAGCGCCACCAAGTGCGATAGCAGCCATCGGCAAAGTTTGAGTTGCCAACAGCAGAATGACCACACATAGAATTGCGATGGCGATCGGCGCTTTCTCTTTTTTGACGAGAACATCCTCAACCCCAGACATCAGGACGAGGCCTTCCTCGCCACGAATCCTATCGAGGCTGTCGGGAGTTCCCTGGATCAGCAAAACGTCGCCAGTTCGTAGGGGGTGTTCACTGATCTTGCTCTTCATGTGCATGCCGTGTCGCTGAATTGCTAGAACGTGGAGGCCGAAACGCCTGCGCAGTTCCAGTGTTCCTAACGGTTGGCCAATAAACCGGCTATTGGGCAAGACGAGCAACTCCGCGAGCTCAGCTTCTTTCTCTTGAGGAGTTCCTTGGGTTTCAGACACAATCTCGGCAAGGCTGGCAACTCCGCTATCTTCCTGAACCTTCATCAGCTCTTCGATGTTTCCACTGATGACGAGGGCGTCGCCAGATTGAAGAACCAAATCATCGAGGGGAGGCCAGATGATCGATTCCCCGCGAATTACCTGAAGAATGCGCACCTTACTAGACGTCGCCAATAAGGTTTCCCCAAAGCGACAACCGACTAGATCGCCTCCCCTGATCTGAATTTCGGTGACGTATTCACGTTGTCGGCGATCACCACCAAGGCTTGCGAGAGAAGTGATCGTCTGGCGTTCTGGCACCAGCTTAGGGCCAATGAAGATGAGGTATGCCAGTCCGATGACTGCGAGTAATCCCCCCAGGCGCGTAAAGTCGAACATGCCGAGTTCGATCCCCGCAGATTCTCGAGCGATGGAAGCGACGAGGATATTGGTTGAAGTTCCAATGAGGGTACATGTTCCGCCAAGGATCGCTGCATAGGAGAGGGGGATCAGAATCTTTGAGGGGTTGACGCCGGTTTTTAGGCAGGTGCCGAGAACCACAGGGATGAACATCGCAACGACGGGAGTATTATTGAGGAATGCACTGGCAACGAGAACGATGATCAAAATCAGGATGGTCAGCACTCCTTGATTACCACCACTCCACTTGAGTAGGCGATTCGATAAGAAACCGAGCGCGCCAGTCCTCAATAAGCCTTCACTGACGACAAAGAGTGCGCCAACACCGACCACCGCTGGGTGTCCAAATCCTGCCAGTGCAGGACTGATATCGAGGAGACCACTACCCACCAGAAGCAGCAGTAGGCAAACGGCAACCACGTCCACGGCGATCAGCTCGCTGGCGAAGAGCAGCAATGCGACGACGAGGAGAGAGAGAACCTGAATCACCTCTGGTTCCATCTTTGTGGTCCTTTCTATCGAATCCCGATGGGATCGATGACTTGGCAGCGGATTCGTGTCCACGGAGCACTCTGGCGGTTAGCCTGAGAGGATAACGGGGATCGAGTCCTTCTCACCAGTCGATTCCTGAGTTGTTGTGATATTGTCCCAACCATGGAGGATCATGGGCTCCAGCGCGGATATTGCGGGGAACGAGTACGAGGTCATCGTGATCGGAGCCGGGCTTGCCGGGCTGGCGACCGCCTCTGAATTGGTTTCCAGGGGTTATTCCTCCGTGCTGGTACTTGAGCAAGAGCGATTTGCGGGACTCCATTCCAGTGGCAAAAATGCCGGATTGGTTCGACAGGCCGCAGAGGATGGATCGACGACCCGCCTGTGTGTTCGCGGTGCTGAATTGATACGACGCTGGTCAGATGCCGAAAAAGGCCTCCACGAACAAACCGGCTCACTGATTCTCTCTGCCGCTGATCAGGTCGCCCTCGAGTCATGGAGTCAGGTCGATCATCGCCGGATGACTGAATCAGAAGTTCGGCGCCTATACCCGCAACTGCAAGATTGGCCAGGGGGAGAGGCTCGATTTACGCCTGGGGACGGAGTGGTGGATGTACCTCGATTACTGGGCTTGTTGATCGATCGAATTCAATCTGGCGGTGGACAGCTTTGTTTTGGAGTTACCGCCGGCTCGGTTCGAATTGATTCTCCGGGTCGTTTTGAGATCGAAGTTCTCCGAGCTGATTCGGGAATCGGCTCCGAGATCGACATCGCGCGTTGCCGTCAAATCGTGGTCGCCAATGGGGCGTGGGCGAAGGAATTTGCAGAGTCCAGCCAGCTTCCCATCTCACTGGTTGTCACGAATCGCGGTTGTTTATTGACCGATGTTGGTAATTTTTCTGCCGGAACTCAGCCATGGATTTGGGCACATACACCCGGGTGGTACCTTCGTGATCACGAAGGTGGATTATTGTGGAGTTCCTGTGAAGAAGAAGTGGCAGCTGCCGGTGATTGCCAATTGGCGCAAGACTTGGAAACTCGCTGGAGATCCATAACCAATCCGTATTGGGGAGATGGGATTGGAGGGTTGAAAGTTTTACGGGGTTGGATTGGGCAGAGAACTTTCATTCCTGATCGTCGTTTTCTGCTCGGGGAAGACCCCCGCTGCCAAGGGTGGTTTTGGGCCGTAGGCCTGGGTGGTCACGGAGTCACCAGTTCATTGGCGGTGGGAGAAGAGGTCGCTAACAGCATTCAGGGTAAAGCGTTGTCTCCAGATTGGATTTGGGCTGAAAATCGAATTGATCAGCATGCACATGGATTTTCTTGAGTTGGCTCCGTCTGTACGGATGATTCAAGCAAGAGCCTAGGGGAAAATACCAGTTAGCCAGAGAATCGTATGAGGGAGTGAGGGTCGGATGCCGAAGACAAAAAAGACACGTGGAGCTAAAAAGAAAAGTACTCTTTTGACCGCGAAGAATACTCATCGGCACGCTCTCTATCAAAGTGCTGTCCAAGAACCTGAAGCAGATACACGCTTCATGGAGGAGCGATTCTGCGAAAAGTTTGGCAAGAGCCCCATCCTGTTGCGTGAAGATTTTTGCGGAACGGGGTTTCTGTCGGCGACATGGGTCAAGGAAAAAGCTCACCGTCGAGCCGTTGGTTACGACTTGGATCAGCCAACTGTCGAATGGGGCCTCGAGAACAATATCTCTCCATTGTCTGCTGAAGAAAAGGCGCGTATCGAATTGCGGATCGCGGATGTTTTGGAAGCACCGCTTGATCCCGTCGATGTGGTTTGCGCCATGAATTTTTCATGGTGGATCTTCAAAGATAGAGATCAACTGCTCAATTATTTCCGCTCGGTGCGTAAAAGCCTTCCTGACGAGGGAATGTTCGTTCTCGATATCTACGGTGGGAGTGAAGCCTACATCGAGGTCGAGGAAGAACACGAAAAGGAATTAGACGGCGAAGATTTCTACTACATTTGGGATCAAGACAAAGTCTGCGGCATCTCTGATGAACTTCTCTGCTATATCCATTTCCGCTTCAAGGATGGTTCAGCCATGAAAAAAGCATTCACTTATGATTGGCGAAGATATGGCATGAAGGAGAGCCAAGACTTGCTTCGAGAGGCCGGCTTTGACACCGTTGAAGTTTATTGGGAGGGGTCTGACGAAGACGGCGATGGGGACGGTGAGTTCTCATTGGAAACCCATGCTGAAAACTCGGAAGCCTGGATCGCCTACTTGGTCGCCACTCCTTGATGGAGAGATTTCTCAGGCTTTTGCTGATGAGACACTCGCGCTGACCCACGCGATCACTTTGTAGTCAGCCTGTTCCAGAGCTCGTGTTGCCACTCTGAGTGTTGTTCCGGTGGTCAGCACGTCGTCGATAAGAATCACTCGCCTGTTTTTAGTCTGATTCCTGACTTCGAATCTCGATCGTTTTGGAACCTGAAACTGATCAAGTCGCATCGATTTGCGCTGGATCGAAGTCTTACCTGATTGCCCCGTTGTATATCTTTGCTTGAGGATCTTCCTGATAGGAAGTCCGGATTCAGCCGCAATCCTTTCGCCGAGAATCCTTGCCAAGGGTTGTCCCTTGACCAAGAAGCGGAAGAAACTTCTGGGGACATAGGTGACGATGGGAGTGACCGCTGATGGCGAATTGTCGGCTTCCACGAGGAGAGCGGAAGATTTTAGTTTCCGGGCGAGGGCGCGTCCGAGGCTGATCGCTAAATCGAGGCGACCTCCGTTTTTGGCACTCAAAACCCAACGTTGCAATGTTCCAGAGTGTTCTCCCAAGTGGATCAGGGGTCGCTCGAGCACTCTTCCCTGGCAAGCGCAGCAGTCTCGAGTGGCCATTCCGCCTCTATGAAGGCATCTCGGGCACTCTTCTTTTGAAAATTGAAAATCTTCGCGACAGTGTTGGCACAGTGGGATCAGTCCCGTGGGGGGATCAGACGAGTCAGTTTTGGGGGGATTTGGGCATAGGCTGCAGCTTTTGGGGATCAATAGCTCCTGCAATGCCCCCAGGACCGTCGGCGGGCCTTGGACGTCCTTTAGCCAGGAACTGGTCGGTCGATCTGGACAGCCGTGGGTCTTCACGCTATCGTCTTCGTTCGTGCCGGTGTAGCTCAGTTGGTAGAGCAAAGGAATCATAATCCTTGGGTCCGGGGTTCGAGTCCCTGCGCCGGTACCAATTTAAAATAGGACTCCTGGGGATCAGCTCCCGGGAGTTTTTTGTTTTCAGGCTGATATGCTGCAGTGTTCTCAGCGCCTACTCCTCTCTTTCGGATCTACTGGCTTTGAGGAAGCACTTGTATCCTGCTCCAAAGACTGTCAATTTCCCCTGTCGTCATACTCTTTTGTTCAGGCCAGCAATCTGCGTACCTGAAAGGCATGACAGGTGTCCACTGACGCTTCCGATCCATCTCTTCCTGCCCGCCCCGCAGTCGATGCGGAATTGGTGCGCAAAACTGCGCGACTTGCCCGGCTTCAAATCGAAGACGCAGATATTCCTAAATTGGTCGATCACCTGGAAAAGATTCTCGACTTAGTCGGGGAGCTGGGGATTTCCGATGATACGACTCAGAGCGGTGACAGCATTTCTGCAACGACCGATTCATTGGATGTCGAGGCTTGGCGTAATGACGAACCCGCCGCTGAGAATCAACCTGGAGGACCGCGGGATTCACAGCAGATCGGCGGTAACTGCCCCGATTGGCGCGATGGTTCCTTCGTCACTCCACGGGTTGTTGGGGGGGAATAAGAGATGTCTGAGGACCGCAATCTCCAACTTCCTCCGCAGAGTGCTACCTGTCTTGAAGTTCTCGATCATCTCGCTGCTGGGAAATGTTCAGCGGAGCAACTGCTGACAAGTTATCTCGATTACCTCGAAACGACGGGACGGGAACTGGGTGCCGCGGTCGAAGTTTTTCGAGAATCAGCGCTGGACGCTGCTCGAGAGAGCGATGCTCGAAGGAAAAATGGGGATCGGGTGGGCTTGTTGGAGGGGATTCCTTTCACCGCCAAGATGAACATCTCGACGATAGAGGGAACCACCGACGCTTCGAGTTCGATATTGGAAGGATTCAAATCGGGAGCAGATGCGACAGTCGTCTCCCGATTGAAAAATCAGGGTGCGATCCTCGCAGGAAAAAGTAATTGCGACGAGTTTGCCATGGGAGCTTCCAATGAAACTTCGGTGCATGGGGTGGTCAAAAACCCATGGAGCCATGATCGGGTTCCCGGAGGATCGAGTGGTGGTGCTGCAGCTCTCGCCGGCTCTCACGGTTGGGCATTCCATCTGGGAAGTGACACCGGTGGGTCGATCCGCCAACCTGCAGCCTTCTGCGGGGCGACAGGTCTCAAGCCCACTTGGGGTAGGGTTTCTCGCCGAGGTTTGATCGCCTTTGGCTCAAGTCTCGACCAAATTGGTCCGCTGGCAAGGGATGCCGCCGATGTTCGTCGAGTCTTGGAAGTGATCGAGGGGGCTGACGAGTTAGACGCGACCAGTGTTGCCTGTGAGCGCGACACTGCTGAATCTGTTGCCAGCGATCCTGTACGTAGAATAGGACTTGTTTCTGAGGGACTCTCAGAGGGAGTCGATGAAGATATTCGTGAGCGAATTCGAGAGTCGGCGAAGCGCTTGGGCAGTGCTGGTTACGAAGTCGTCGAGGTTTCCCTTCAAACTCTTGCACGTGCAAATGCTTGTTATCAGGTGATCGCAACCGCAGAAGCATCCTCAAATTTAGCTCGATACGATGGAGTCCACATCGGCCAAAGAGTGCCCGCCGAAAACTTGGATCAACTATATTGCGGCAGTCGGAGTTCTGGATTTGGTGAAGAGGTCCGAAGGCGAATCCTCTTAGGGACATTCGTACTTTCATCCGGTTACATCGACGCATACTACGGCAGGGCGCAGCAAGTAAGAGCAGAGATTCGGCAAGAGATTCTCACTGTGCTCGAAGATGTGGATGCGCTCATGATGCCCGTTTCTCCATTTGCCCCCTTCTGTATAGGAGAGAGAGTCTCTGATCCACTGGCCTTATATGCCTGTGATATTTTGACGGTCACCGCGAATTTAGCGGGGGTTCCGGCAATTGCTGTTCCCTGTGGGAGTGACGAGACTGGCTTGCCGATGGGGATGCAGTGGATGGGGCGGCACGGCGAAGATCAGCGACTTCTTCAGTTGGCGGAGAGTTGGCAATCTCTGGATGATTCGTGGCGAAAATTGCCGACGGGGGTGAAGTGATGAACTGGATCACTGTCGTCGGTCTCGAAATTCACGCTCAAATGGCTACTCAAACGAAGATGTTTTGCGCGTGTCGGCGTGAGGCTGGAGCTGAGGCGAATCTCCACATATGCCCAGTCTGTGTCGGCTGGCCAGGAGCTCTTCCCGTGTTGCAGTCTGAAGCGGTTCGCTGTGCCATCAGGGCAGCCCTGTGTCTAGGTTGTGAGATTCAAGAGCTGAGTCGCTTTGATCGCAAGAACTACTTTTACCCTGATCTACCGAAGGGTTACCAGATTAGCCAGTTCTACAAGCCTTATGCTTTAGGTGGGGGAATTCCGTTCATTCGTGATGATCAGTCAGCTGCGACTCTTCCGCTGGTCAGAATCCACATGGAAGAAGATGCCGGAAAGTCTAGCCATGAGTCGGATGGAACCAGCAGAATCGATCTCAACCGTTGCAGTTCCCCTCTTTTGGAGATTGTTACCGAACCGATGATGATGAGCTCGACAGAAGCCGCTTCCTGTGTCCGTTCAGTTCGTAATCTTTTGCGCTGGGTAGATGTCTGCGACGGGGATATGGAAAAGGGAAATCTTCGCTGCGATGTCAACGTATCGGTCATGCCAGAAGGCGCAAAGGAATATGGGACGCGAACCGAGTTGAAAAACCTCAATTCATTCGTCTCTATTGAGCGTTCAATCGTTGTCGAATCTGCGAGGCAGATCGAACTATTAGCCGCAGGGGGGACTATTCGCCAGGAAACTCGACTCTGGGATCAAGATAAAGAGATCACTGAGAGTATGAGGGGAAAGGAAGATTCCCCAGACTACCGCTACTTCCCTGAACCGGATTTACCTGCTATCAGCATTTCAAATGCAGAAATACAAACACAAAGGGAATCACTTCCCGAGATGCCAGAGGTTCGTGAGTTGCGCTGGCTCGAAGAATATAAATTTCAAGAGCGGGAAATCGTTCCGTTGATGGCTCGAAGGGCAAATGGAGACTTCCTCGAGTCGATGGTGAGTGAGGGTGTTGCACCGACAGATGCCAGCAATTGGTTTAGAGGTGAAATCTTACGTTACTTAAATGAGAGATCTGAAAAGATAGAGAGCTTCCCTGTCTCCACAAAATCAATGGCTCGTTTGATCCTTGCCACAAAGGAGGATCTGTTCAGTGTTGGTCGGGCTAAAAGTCTCCTTCAGGAAGCCCTTGAGGCAGAATCCTCTCTCGATCATTTGATCGATCAGGCGGGAAGCCAAGTTCAGGACGAAGGTGAATTGGCCGGTTGGGTAGATCAGGTCCTATCAGAGAACCCGGAGGCTGTGACCAAAATTCAAGCTGGAGATGAGAAACCAATGGGGTTCCTGATGGGGCAGGTGATGCGGCTCAGTTCAGGTCAGGCTCACCCTCGAAAAGTACAAGAGTTGATCAAGGATCGATTGGCAAACTAGTTCCTATTTCGGAGCAGGTAGTTTCCGCCTAGGAGGTCCATCTGCGGTGAGGACGTATAAGGTTTTTCGTCCTTCTTTTTCGAGCTCGATTTGAATCGGCTTGAATGGATGAAGGTCGATGATCGCTGGCAAGGAGTAGGGCTCGCCTTCGAAGTGTAGAGTGGTTCCCTTCTCTGAAGTGATTTCGACCGGAAACATTGCACGTGAAGTCGCATCGTTTGATGGGAATCTTTCAATCAAGGTTCTCAACAGCTGATGGCACTTTTCAAGGTCTCCTGCTGATCGAGCTTTATCCGCCTGTTGACGTAGTGCTCGGGCATTCTTGTCGGCAATTTCCCATAAACTTCGCAGTTCTCGGACTTCGTCAATCGCTCCATGCTGCTCTGCAAGGGCTAATTTTTCTTTAGATTTTTGATGATATCCGAGGCGGCGGTTTCTTTTTGCGGAGGATAAAAGAGATTTCGCTTTTGTTGCGAAATCTTGCTGAATGTCACGTTCACGTTCATCGACAAGTTCGGCTGCGGTGTTGAGTCCGTGCTTCCATGGCCCTTCCGGGACGAGAAGTAGCCAGGGTCTTGCTTGTTCTCGCCACTCTGCAGGAGGGATTGCGGCAGCGCTGACGATTAATTTTTGTAACTTCGCTTCTGAGATCACGATCAAACTGATGAGTGTTGCAAAAAAGACCAATGCAATGAGACGAGGAAGATTTTGTATGAATGGCGTAATCCATCGAAGCGCTTTGGATTTCTTCCTTGTTCGTATTTTAGCGACGCTATTAGCAACTTTTCTTGCTCTCTTGAGCCGACCCTCTCGAGCCAAGCGGGCTGCCATTCGAGTTAAAGCTTCCTCGGAAGCTTCAACCTCGCCATGATCGATGAGGAACTCGACTCGAATTTGCTGCATTTCTTCGTTTTCTGGATGCAAGGCTTCGAGGCTGTCTAACAATCTGAGGGCACGTCGGCTTTGGCCGCTTCGGTAAAGTTTGGTTGCGATGCGCGCACCTTCGCGGATCTGCATCGAGGCGTCCTTATAGGAACCGATCAAGGCCAGACGCAATTGGTCATCGTCAGTACTGTCGATCGCCTCCCGAAGCCAACGACGGGCACGATCTAGGTCCCCTTGATTTAGCAAGTCATTGGCATGATCGGTCATCATCTTTTGGCGCAGATCATGGAGCCTCTCAGGATCAGGAGCCAAATCGATATAAGTGTCGAGGGTCTCTATGGCCGCTTCGATGTTTCTTTTGATACGATGGCTATCGACGATTCTGAGACCTGTGCTGATTAAGGCGTCAAAATTATTATCGAGGCGATGAATTTCTGCGACCATTTCCAGAAGGCCTGTGGGAGAAGACGCCACCGGAATGGCTGCTTCGAGCCGCTGGCAAAATTTCTTTCGATCAGCAGGGTTCAAGGAGCCGGGGTGAATCGCTGAAAACTCCGGAAATCTTTGTTTCAGTAACAGGCCTTCCAGGAGTGATTCATGTAGAAAATTCCATACCACATGGGGGGGGAAGGGCGATTCTTCCAGAATTTCATCCAGTGTACGGAAACCGTCTACTAAGTTAAGAACTTGTGCTTTTGCCCAATTGTTCGGTTTTTCTCCGTTGGTGATTTCGATTCCGGAGAGAACTAATAGTTCATCGAGGCAGGGAAGTGTTCTCTTCGACTTTGCTACCGTAGATTGAATCGTTTGGTACTGCTGGAGGACCATTTCGGAAGGGAGAGAGTTTCCTTCTGCAGAGGCTGCCTCTTCATTTCTTTCGAAGAGGAATCCATCTAAGCAGTAGAAGAACGTGTTGATGATTTCGTCTTCATCAATGTTTCGTCCGATTTGCTTCTTTTCTTCATCGGATAACTCATGGAAAGTAGAAATCCATGTAAGGGGATCTCTATCTCCAGCAACCCAGGATTCCATCAAGCCGTCTTTGGTTTGGGGTGACAATTTTGAGTTCAAATTTTCTTCGGTGGGAAACCAGCGGAATTGTGAATTATCGATGCGAATCAGATCGCTTCCGGTAAAAGCGATCCTGCGACAGTCTCTGCCCTTCCCAAGATGGAAATAGCCCGGCTTTTTGGCAGCGAGAGTTCGCTTGATGAGGAAGGTTAGTTCTTCATTCAAAGGATCATTCTCCACTCCTTGCGGGGTTTTTACGAGGATTCTTGCGCAACGATTCCGCTGCATTGAGTAACGGATCTGTTGGATCCATCTGAAGGGTTTTTGAATTGAGAATTTGGTAGCCACGGGAAGAGCTGGATTTAGCCAAGCCTTTCAAAACAGCTAGGCGAGTTTTATGGCAGTTCGAATTCAAAAGCGAAGTGAGTGTAGATTCGGTTTTTTCGGTTCCGGTGGCAGCGAGAGCTTCGATGCAAATGAACTTTAGCTGCCCTGCTGACTGTGAAATCTCCCTGATCAACCATGGGTGCGCTTCGCGCATCTTGAGATCCCGAAAAGCAAGTGCCAATTTGGCTTTGCCAGCAGCATCAGAGACTAACCACGAGCTGATCAGTCTTGCTCGCTGACGCGAATCACCTTTCTTCTCAAGGTATCTGAGAGTTAGCCAGCTCACCGTTCCGTCTGGAGAATGGGGGATAAGCTCGGAAATTCCCGCTCCCCCGTATGTCCAGCCCCGTTGCAGGTAAAGGGATAAATATGAGCGTTGGCAACCGGGATCCGCTTCTCCTGAAAAGTTTTCTTCAAGGATGGATTGTTGCTCCGCAGTGATTTGCAGATCGGATCTGTTCCACCAGCCGATCGCAACTCGGCGAACCTCCGAATCTGGAGATTGAAGGAGCCTGAGCGCCGCTTCCGGATGGGGCTGAGGGAGCAAGAGTTTTTGTAAATCACCGATTTGAGAAAAGTCGCTCATCGGTAAAAAACCGCGGGGCAGAAGCGTCGCCACATGAATCGGGAACAATTCATCCGAATCTGTTGCGACGAACCATGCCCCGCGGGTGCCGGTTTGGGCTCCGATACCTTCGGTGCCCGCACCTTCCGGCTCTCTCCACCAGTGGACGGAAGAACCTGTCTCCAGGTTCCCGGGCGTAAGATCCGTCAGATGGTAGAGAAGATCCCTCTCTTCTTGCAGTACCTCTGTGACTTCGCCTGCCACCACGCTACTTGCGTGGCGGAATAGTAGCCAAGGATCATCATTGGAGATTGCAGTTCTCTCCGAGTTGATCAGGAAGGCCGCGACGAAGATGCACTTGATACTGATGGATTTGAAATCGATGGTTGTTTTTTGCATGGCTTACTGCTCCAACACAATCCACTCAGCGATGTACGCTTGGTTCAATTCGTTGAATCTGTAACCAGAAGGCCCCTCTACGAGAGCGGAAGAAAGCCCTAGGGCAGAAGACATCACATTGTTTCCAGGGGTATCCACATGATAGGGCGTTGTGAAGGGACCAGTGAAATTAGCACTCGACACGCCTCCGAAGAGGCCTAATGGGGGATGCCCATTGGTACATAAGCCAATGGCATGCCCGATTTCATGAGCGGCAACAACGCTGATCAGGCGACTCCAAGCTTCGATGGCGTTCCAAACTTCATCGAATCTAGCATTTGCTTGTGGGGGATTGCCGGTATCAGTTCTTTCAAAATCGGGTGAAAGAACCAATGGGTCTTGGGAGTGTGTACCAATAGGTGAGCCTATCCCGGGCATGAGTGCAGAGAATCGCTGATTGAAAGTGTAAGAGTTCCAGTAGTACTGAACCATGTTGGAGGAGAAGACGCCTCTTCCCGGTTCACGCTCGTCATCGAAGAAACGATTTCTCGTATCGAAGACTGCGCGACCTAATGCGTAGCTTAACGGTTCAACATCGTCTCCACCGATTCCTAATGCGCTAGTCGCACCGGATCCGTGGCCATGAAAACTCAATTGGGGTTGCAAGTCCGAAGTCCCCGTTTTTTCGTAGAGAAGATGTATTCTTTCAATCACTTGGCTTTCAATCATCGATCGAACATATGAATCCATCACTGTTGATGCAGTGGGATCCATTTGTGATTGCAGACCTACAGTGAAAAGATCTTGAAGGTGGTCAGGAATTCCGTCTGCTCCTGAATTTGCAAAGGGAGTGAGGTTTCCAGAACCATCATCAAGCAATCCGATTTGGAAATGATCGCGGCTGAAATCGATGAACCAGCGATCCTCTGCCGAAAAGGGCCTGTTGGCTGAGGATCCACTACGGACCTCGATCTCATATTCCACAAGATCCGACAAGTTTCCGCGTTGATCTTTCACGGAAGCGCTCAATGTGACGGATCCGATGGGGAGGACTTGTTGTTGCGGCATATTCCAAGTTGCACCTGATGAAGTCGTCGAAAAGTATTCAGCGAGGTTTTCTCCAGGAGCATGTCCTAAAACGCTGACATCTGCGAAGACTTCTAGGCTCTCTGAATCGACGGTAGCTCCACCGCTTCCGCTGCTCCATTCGAGGTTTAATTGAGTTCCAGCACTTGGAACGGAAAGTTTGAAGGGAACTAGTGTTGTTCCGCCTCCTTGGTAAGATTCTTGCCCATTCATGTATTCAGGAATCTCACCGATGGTGATGAGATCGATACCCGGTCGAATCGTGTTTAATGCCAAGTAATTTGAAACGTAAGTCGTCGTCGCTCCTCCGTCGGAGGCGTGGATTTTTACCTTTGCAAAAGGACTAATCACCTCAGGAGCATCTGCTTGGGCATCCCAATAAATTTCAAAGTCTGTTGATCTGCCGTCACTTTGGGGTGGGAGGATGATTTGGTCTTGTTGCAAGGTTGCCGCTTGCCATGGTGCGCCGCCGGTGGGAGACCACTCCATACTTATAGTGACGTGGTCATAGTCCGGATCGATGACGCTGCCCTGAATCGTGACGAGGCCTCCAATGGATGTTTCAGGGAAATACACTCCCGCAAACACGGGTGCTTCTGATTCACCGATAGCAATTGGGGCGGTTTGTCGGCTGGTGACGACTTTTCCTTCCAGATCGGCGATACGAACCTCGATCAGGATGTCCGCTTGTGGAATTGTTGAAAGGTCGTCGCGGTAATCCCAGTTTCGCTTGATGGGCAAGAATGGCGGGGCGATTTGAATTTCAGGATCTAAAAGTGATTGGGAAGAAACATGGGCCCAGTTTTGACCGAGATCTTCACTGTAATGGATCGTGGCGACCCACTCATTTTCCTCTGGATCTGTGACTGAGAAGTCGACGATCGCAGTTTCCGGGTCGACGATGAGGTTGAGGCTCTCAATGAGGGGGGGAGTGGCAATGGCTGTGGCTGATTTTCCACCGCTGCATCCCAACGATGAAGAGACACCTAGAAGTAGAGCCACTAAGATCATTTGCTGGCTAGAGAGGGTCATCGGTATCACGATCTGTCTCTACGGATCTCACTCCCCCTCTCTTGGAATGAAATCCTGGTTTTAATCAACCTCCCGGCATTAGCCGATGAGGACTGAGAAGAATACGACATGAGTCCACTTCAGCCCAATCGGCGGTGAATAGTGCTCTTCTGGGACCTTTCGAAATCGCTCAGAAAGAGCTAGAATAATCCCCTGAAGCTCTTTTACTGTCCCTGAAAGAGTTTCCCTAAATCACAGACCCCCGAAGGAATGACCTATGGAGTCCAAGTCGACCCCGTTTGGCCGTTGTGCCACTCCCTTTTTGAGTCTTCAGCTTATTTTCTGTCTCAGCGTGGTCTGTACGACCAGCTGTTGTGGGCAGATTCTTGCTGTTCCAGTGACTGCTTCCGCCATTGCTTGGAACTCTTCCACGGCAATGGATGTCTCTTCGGAGAAGAAAAAGCTCACCGCTGCGATTCGCTCGAATCAATTCGACCCCGCTTCGAAAGCGGTTGATCGACTGATCAAGATCGGGACGCCTAAAGCGATCGAGGCATTGGTCTCAGTAGGGTTGGGTGGGGATCATTACGGGATCGAACGCTACATCGGTTCCAAATTGGTGGGCTTGCCTGCAGGAGAGGCTTTTGACAGGGTTTGCGAGTTGGCGATTAAGGATCGCCGTGCTCCGGTTCGTGTCATCCTGACGTTGGTACTCGCCAATCGTACCGAGTTGGCAGCCAACAAGGCTGTTCTCACCAACCTTTACGACAACGATCCTTCTGTTGCGTTAACTTCAGTGGAGGCACTGGCAAAGAAAGAAAACTTTTCTTCGGTCGACCATCTGATTGAAGCGTTGGCTCGCCTGGAGAAAGCTCGCAATGCCGACTCCTTGCTCGCTTATGAAATCAGAAGATGTTTATTGAAGATCACCGGAGAAGATTTCAAAAATGCCGATGACTGGCGCAATTTTTGGGCGCCGCGTAAAGACAATTACAAAAAGCCGGATCCGAAGACCGTGAAGAAAGGGATGACCTCGGTACGAAGAGATCCCCCTGCATTCTTTGGCATGGAGGTCGTGGCCAAAAATGTCGTCTTCTTGCTCGACGTTTCTGGAAGTATGGAAAAGATCGATGAACTTCCGGAAGAACCCGGTGGGAACAGTCCAGGTGGAAGGGGTACAGGAGTGGGGGCTCCTGAGATCGAGAAGCCCAAGGATTCTGCTTCCAACCCTGCACGTCAGAGATTGAAAAGGGTTCAGAATGAATTGATTCGCACCATCGAAAAGTTGCCTGACGATGTGATGTTCAACATCATCACCTTCAATCATGAAATTAAATCGTTGGCTCAAGGATTGAAGAAGGCGACTAGTCGAAACAAGCGCGAAGCGATCAACTACGTTAAGAACTTCCAAGCCCAAGGGGAAACGTGGACAGACCACGCCTTGCGTGAGGCTTTCAGTGCCTCCAATCTGAGAGCGATTTTCCTGTTGTCGGATGGCGCTCCCCGTCGGGATAACACGTTGCTCGAAACTGGCCCGATTCTCCAATGGGTCAGAGAAGCGAATCGATTTCGCAGGGTGAGGTTAAATACGGTCGGGTTCGCCCAGGCAGGGAAGAGTTTACGCGCATTTATGAGAAGTCTCGCAAAACAGAACAATGGCGAGTACATCGAGCTGAAGTGAAATACCTATATTTTGGCTTAAGCCAAGTCCCTAGTGAGACTTAGGTGGAAACTCCGTTTTTCGATCCGGTTGCCGTCGGACGTCAATTCTGGTAGAAGCCTTTCTTTCCGGAAAGTGGGCGTTAGAGCCCGCTGTGGGGAGGCAGTGAGCCTGCAACCCGCCATTCCGATCAAGATTGATGGAGGAACACGATGGATGCATTGAACGCATACCTCTTTACCGAACAAGGGGCCTACCTCGGTGCGGGCCTTTCCATTCTGGCCTTGCTGGTCGCGGTTTACCTCAACGGTCGAATCAAGGCACAATCCGCCGGGACTGACCGCATGAAAGAATTGGCCGGTGCAGTGCAGGAGGGAGCCATGGCTTTCCTTCGCACTGAGTACAAGATCTTGTCGATCTTTGTCCTGGTGGTTGCCGTGGCGTTGTGGCAGTTTTTACCCGAAGTCGGTACCAATACCGCTATCGCATATGTTGCAGGAGCCATCGCCAGTGGATTGGCCGGCTGGATTGGCATGAAGACCGCTACATTGAGCGCTGTTCGAACCACAGAAGCTGCTAAGAGCAGCCTTGCCGGTGCTCTGACGGTGGCCTTCCGTTCTGGTGCCGTGATGGGCCTGACCGTGGTCGGCCTTGGACTGCTGGGTGTTGCGATTCTCTTTACTTACTTCAAGGGTCAGATCGATGGACCCGATTTTATTGCACCTCTCTTTGGCTTTTCTTTCGGAGCCTCCAGCATTGCCCTCTTCGCCCGCGTGGGTGGAGGTATCTTCACCAAAGCTGCGGACGTGGGAGCGGACTTGGTGGGTAAGGTCGAGGCGGGAATCCCCGAGGATGATCCTCGAAATCCTGCGACAATCGCTGATAACGTTGGTGACAACGTCGGCGATGTGGCCGGAATGGGAGCAGACCTCTTTGAATCCTATGTCGGCTCCATGATTGCCTGTATGGCCCTGGCTATGGCGGCCTATGGCGCTGTCAACGAGATTTCCATGCAGTGGGTCGTTCTTCCGATGGTGCTCTGTGCCCTTGGAACCTTTGCCTCACTGATTGGAACTGCTGCCGTCAAGACCACGGATGAAAGCAAGATTCACTCTGCCCTCTTCAATGGCCTGCTGCTCGCCAGCGGTATCTTTGCTGGATTGGCATACCTCGTCTTCACAGGTATGCCCGCCGGTGAATTCGTTGACGGAGAGATGACCTACGGCAAGTGGAACATCTATGGCTGTCTCGTGGGTGGACTGGTGCTTGGCATCATCATCGGTAAGATCACCGAGCATTACACTTCCGAGCAGGCTCCCCATGCACAAAAGATTGCGGCCGATTCCGAGCAGGGAACGGCCACTAACATCATCAGTGGACTCGCCATCGGCATGCAGTCGACGGTCTGGCCTGTGCTGTGGATCTGTGTGGCGATCTACCTGGCCTACAACTACGGAGGCCTTTATGGCATCTCACTGAGCGCAGTCGGAATGCTTTCCACTCTCGGAATTTCCCTGGGCATCGACGCTTACGGACCGGTGGCAGATAATGCCGGCGGAATCGCAGAGATGGCCGAGTGTGATCCTGTGGTTCGTCAGCGCACGGATGCTCTCGACGCAGTCGGTAACACCACTGCCGCGATCGGTAAGGGCTTCGCCATTGGTTCTGCAGCGTTGACCTCTCTGGCGCTTTTCAATACCTACGCCAAAGAAGCCGACATTACGGGGCTGAACATCCTCGATACTGAGGTGACCATCGGTCTCTTCCTCGGTGCTGTCATGACCTTCCTCTTCTCGGCTCTGACGATGAAAGCGGTGGGACGTGCGGCCGGTGCGATGATTGAGGAAGTGCGCCGTCAGTTCCGTGAGATTCCGGGAATCCTCGAGGGTAAAGCTAAGCCGGATTACGCGTCCTGCGTGGCGATCTCCACGGCAGGCTCCCTGAGAGAGATGATGCTTCCGGGTCTTCTGGCCGTTGCAGTGCCGATCGCTGTCGGCTGTGTTCTCGGTGTCAAGGCTCTCGGTGGACTGCTGGCCGGTGCTCTGGTCACGGGTGTCCTGTTCGCCATCTTCATGTCGAACGCCGGTGGAGCCTGGGACAACGCCAAGAAGTACATTGAAACCGGTGCTCACGGCGGCAAGGGATCTGAATCCCACAAGGCTGCTGTCGTTGGTGATACGGTGGGTGACCCCTTCAAGGACACGAGTGGTCCTTCTCTGAACATTCTCATCAAGTTGATGACGATCGTCAGTCTCGTGTTCGTGCCATTGTTCATGAGCATGGCGGGTAAGTGATCAGCCGGTGATTTCGTAGATACCGAACAGCCCCTTCACAATTGGTGGAGGGGCTGCTTTTTTCATTGGCTTGCCTGGAGGCTGAATCAGGGTAATTTTGTTCCAGGGGAATCTTTTATTCGAAGCAGGAGTGTCCTGAATGGAATCCCGGAGTGTCGAAGAGTTACAGCAGATCGCCATCGACGTGGCCAGCTTTCTGCATCAACAACGCGCTGATCGTATCCGGATTCTGCGAGTTCGTGAGATGTTACAGATCTCTTCTTTCTTCATTCTTGCTTCAGGGCGCTCTGGTCGTCAGGTGCGCAATTTTGGAGACGCAGTGGAAAGGCACCTGAAGCCTCTTCATCTACCCCGCTTGGGCATGCATGGCCGCGACGATGCTCGTTGGTTCTGCATCGATCATGGTGAGATAGTGCTGCACTTGTTTGATGAGGAATCCCGAGAGATGTACGACCTGGATCAACTGTGGGCTCATGCCCCTTTGATCGACGTGGATTTCAAAGCCCTCTCTCCCCTCTCCGGATCAGAGTAGAACCCTTCCCCATCTCTGAGCCTCAGACTCACCGTTGAAGTTAATTTTGACCTGGTTTGTCGTTGGTGAAGGCTTGAGCACTCCAAATTTCGATGGCGCTGGTCGTTCTCCGACTCACATCTCCTCGGTGAAAGACTCCCCAGCGAGAATAATCTTGGGACCAGGAAAACAGGTTCCCTCCCGTAGACTGCGCGGGCCAAGGCAAGAAGCGACTCGAATCTGCTGTTTGCAAATTAAACCATTCGAGGCCTGCAACAGTGGGAACCAATAACTGATCTGAGAAATATCTCAGTTCACCCAAGAGGAGTGGCCTCAGCTGCTTCGGTTCCACCGTTGCTCCATTCGTCGAGGTGACGCCGACACGGGGTTCGCTTCCAAGGGGGAGTTCAAGATCGGAATTCGGCTCTTCTGCGCCATTTAAACGAACCCTACGGACTCCCAATACATGTTTGGCCCTGTGGATATGCATGTCCGCCAACCAGATTCCTTGCAGGTCACTGGTCAATCCGAGAATCGATTCTCCAGGAGAGACTTCGTGCTGCCAACGAGCCGAACCATCGGTGAGATCTAACCCGAAAAGCATACGGCTGTCCGGTGGAATACAAATCCTCAGATTTTGGGCGGGCACGATGACGGAGATGGGAAGGTTTTTACCGCGGGGCCAGGGGAAACCTTGAAGTCGAAGTTCTCCCCAATGAACTCGAAGGGAGAGGGGCTGTTCAGCCAGATGAAATCTTGGCGTGATCAGAGTTGATACATGTTCTCCGGTGTGAGCACAAACACGATCGACGACCCCGTAGGATCGGTCGATGGAAAGTATGCTGCCGTGTTGAGAGATTTGTGATTGGCCAATCAGTTGACGGAGGTCATGAAATGAATGGACGTCAATCCGGCGGGTCTCCAATTTTCTACGCCAGTTTTCTCGTTTTCGATCGGTGTCAAAGGAGAAGATCCAAGTTTCTACTTCACGAAAGCCTCTCGTTGCGAGGAGGTAGAGGCGATTTCCTCGCCATAAGGGAGTTGGCAGTAGGGTGAAACCCTCCTGGGCGAGAGGGAGTGTCCACGAGTTGCTTGGCTTTGATTGAGGGCTCTCTAGATTCAGGATGTGACCTTCGATCCATCCCAGGTGTTTTTCGGATTCTGCTTCAATTGCCAAATTGGTATTTGGAGGCTGGTAAGACCTTGCGCTTCTTAACATGAAGAGCACGTCATTTCCTGAACTGATCGCGTTGCGAATCCCGTTGGCAGGGGGGTGGCGGTCGGGAAGTCTATTTGTCTTCGTTTCCGGCCAAGCCCAAAGTTGATTCCCTGAATCGTCGAAAGCCAAAACCTGACGATCTTCTGCAACTAGAAGTACCCGATTACGAAGCAAGCCGTGAACTGCTGAGAGCGGAGATCTTCGGGCTTTCAAAGTGTTCAATTGGTTTGATTGACCTGGATCTGCAACGGTCGGTGGAATTTCGAAAGGGATTTTACGAATAAGCCAATTCTGTGTTTTCAATCGATCGATGGCGGCGGGAACTAGCGGAGTCAGGTCGATGGTGGATTGAAACAATGTTTCGGCTGACTCCGTTCGTTGGATCCAGCTCAGCAGTTCTGCTGGAATTTGGCTAGCAAGTCCCTTTCGTCTCAGAAGTATTGAGGCCGTTTGGCGATCTCCCATCTCGATGGCTGACTCGAGGGATTGAAGCGCTGCAGATTCGAACTCTGGTGCCCAGATCCACGGATGGCTGCCGTTCAGAGGTATGTTGGATAGATCACGAAAAGCTCGGATCAAAAAGCCTTGTGGGAGCGATAGGGCCCAAGCCGAGAGAGTCTGCTCTGTAGAAGGAATCTCGACGGGACTCGTCGAACTACCTTCCTCCCATGGGGGAATCTCTCCGTCAAAGAGGAGCCGTCCATTTCGATCGCTAATCCATTCTTTAAGGAGTGAAGCGGCTTGTTCAGGTTGATCTTGAGCTAGAGCTGCAATTTGCTTCAACAAACCTGGAGCTCCATGTCGAGGAAGGAAGGCTGGGCCTGGCCCTGGGGCTGCCGGAAGCTCTAGGTCGATTCCAGGGGGGAGCTTCTCAGGGAGATCCGAAGATCCAATGACGATTTGGAGCGATACGATGGTTTGGGTCAGAGAAAATGTCACCACTAAAAGTAGGCGGCATAGTTGAATGCTATATCGACCTATCATTTTGCAGCCATTCTTCCCGCTGAAGATTCTGAAACTTGATCCTCTTGTCGACTCCGACTTGTTTGTCCACTGCCGTACCCTCTATCCTACAGGCTGCAACAGGGACATGCTCTCTTGCACTTGAGGAGGCCTTGTTTCGAGACTTTTGGAAAGTGAAGGATATGAACCAACCTGAAGTGGTCGAATTGGTTCTGGCCGGAGAAGAGGCGACCGAAAACCTGGGCATGCGATTGGGCAAAGTCGTCAGCCCTGGCGTTTTTATCGATCTCAGGGGGGATTTGGGTAGTGGCAAAACTACCTTTGTTCGCGGGCTTGCTCAGGGGATGGAGTTATCAACCCAGGTTCGGAGTCCAACATTTGTGATCGCAACTCTTCACGAGGGGCAAATCCCTTTGCTCCATGTGGACGCTTATCGGCTGGACCAGCAAGAGGAGCTTGCTCTTCACGGGTGGAGTGAATGGGCAGAGGCGGGGGTGATCGCTGCCGAATGGGCGGGCAGGATCGAGGGAATGCTGCCACGGGAACGGTTGCAGCTCTCATTCGAGACGGTCGATGAGGGGCACCGTCGGGTGCGGATCACCTTGCTCGCCGGAGAGTCAGCCCCTGGGAGCGCCTATCTGCGCTGTATGGAGTCTCTGGTAAGTCACTGATTCAGCCAGAGAATCCTCGAAGAAACTTGCTTGTGGGCAGCGGAAGAGGACAATCAGTACGTTAGGTTCTTCAGCGGAACCTTGCGACATCTCCGGTAAGCAATTGGGGAGTCGCGCCGTCATTTTAAATGGGATGGAACAACATGGTACCTAGTGGGGATTCTTCAATGGATCCAGAATCCGAAACTCCGAATCCGCGGTCCGATTGGCTGCTTGATGGACTTGCTATCCGCCCTCCCTTGGAGGAGTTTCGTAGGATCTTCGAGGTCAAGAGACGCGCGTTTGAAGGCCAGGTAGACGCTGATAGCCAACGCAAATATGAACAAGTTCGGCTTCTCGGTGAACGCTTCATCCTCGAGCAACAGTCAGGGGATGAGTCTTGCTAATTCGCAATCTCAGGGCGGACGGCTTTCTTAAATTTCGTAAAATCCGCCTCAATAACATCCCAAATAGGGGTTTGATCGGGCTCGTTGGCCCAAATGAGAGTGGGAAATCGAGTCTCGGCCAATTGATTCAGTACGCACTCTTCGGCACGACCCACAAGATGACCCGGGGATCCATCGTCGATTTGATTCACTGGGAAGAGGATCATTGCATCGTTGAGTTGGATCTGGAGCACGACGGTGAGACTTATCGCATTTGGCGAGAGATGGATCGACTCGGTACTTCATATGCTCGATTGTTGAGATTGGGTGATGATTCAAACTCCACCGGAGAAGAAGTCGCAGCCGGTGTGATTCAAGTTCAAAAAGAAGTCTCTCGTCGATTTCAACTCGGAGCGACAGAGACTTTGCACTCTTTCTACTTAGCGGAGAGAGAGTCAGTCACGACTCCTGAACACTTCCGTAGTTTCCTCGATCGAGTCGCGGGCATCGACGTTCTACAGGGGGCGAGTCGTAAAGTTCAGGCTGCTCTGAGGGATCTGGAAGAGGTTTTTACAGCGAATCAAACTGAGATTCAGCGTAATGATGTTCACGTTTCTCGGTTACAGCCGAATATTGAAAAGATCCCTGAACTTGAAAAAGAGCTGGAGACGCGTGAGGTCCGCTTAGATGAGCTTCAGGCTGATTCCAGAGTTTCTCATTCAAAGGTTCAGCAGACCGAAAAGCAGCGGGACGAGGTCAATAAAGTATCTAAGGAATTGAAATCCTTGGATCAGTTACCCTCCGAAGAGGTGCGGAAAAAGTGCAACGGGCTTGTTGGGTTACTTCAGGCGGACTTAGCTCCGGAACCCATCAAAGAAGCTGGGCAGGTCTCTAGTGAGCTATGCTCAGCTCTCGACAAAATGTCGATTGCCCATGGTGGGCGACTGGCTCTGGACCAGGCCCTAAAAGAGGCTCGGACTTCTTTGGAGCAAAAGCTCTCCGAAGATCATGAATCTTCATTCGTGCGTGAGATTGATCGACAACGTGGTGAAATTAGCCAGTTATCTACCTCCCACGTCCGTTACAGGGCGCTTGCCTTGGTGACCTTTTTGGCAGGACTCTCATTCATCTTTGTGGGGGTCGATCATGAATTGGACTGGGGCTTTGTCGAGAGTCTGCCATTACTTGAGCAGTTGAATGAAGAAAAGGGTACAGGGTTTTTGTTGGCAGCATTTGGCGCCGCCCTTTTCGTCTTTTCTTCATGGCTGTGGTCAAAAGCCTCACTGGATAAGCAGAACGCATTCGATTCGGAAGGTCATGTGGCAAGGCTGGAGATGGAGCGCGACGTTGCCGGGGCCTCTCTCGAGTCTACCAAGGCTCACGATGCTCACGGAAAGCCGGGTCTCGACCCAGGGGAAGAGGTCTCTCGTTGTCGTTTGAGAGGGGTCCAGGACGCGTTGGAATCTCTGCGGCTGCAACGGCGTGAGATTCAATCGAAGTTGGGAGATGCACCGGGAGCAAAACTAGCGGCACAACTTCAGCCGGTTTTGGATGGGGTGCGCAAAGAACTGCGTGCGAATCGCAAAAAAATGGACGAGGTCAATGAAGCCATCAAGCGTTTGAAATCCAAGCGTGACCGTTTGACTTCACAAATTCGTGAGTACCAAAACCAGGAGGGGCGAAGGAAAGCACTGGAAGAGGTCAATGACACGTTGAAGGGCAAGTCTCTAGATGTTCGTGGGGAAATGGACGTTCATCGTCTTCTTCTGGAGCTTCTGGAAGAGACGATTGAATCTGTACGGATGCGAACGGGCCCGAGTTTGGGTAAAGGATTGTGCAGGCTTCTTCCTCACCTGACAGGTGGGCGTTATCGAGATGCCCAAGTGACTCAGGATTTTGAAATCCGCCTGTTCACCGGTGCCAAAAGCGATTTCCTTCAAACTCATGAGCTTTCCGGTGGGACATTACAAGGACTGACCTTTGGGTTCCGCCTGGCATTTGCACAGGCTTACGTCAAGGCTGTCACTGGTGGACCACAGTTTCTCTTCCTTGATGAACCATTCCCGGCGATGGATCGGGATCGAGTGCTACATACCTTGAGGGCCTTACCAAGATTGAGCAGAGAGCTCTCACAAGTTTTTGTGGCTCATCCAGATCTTGAGGTTGACGCCAGAAATTGCTTCGACCACGTCATCGATACCGAGTTAGGGCGGGGCGAGTTGATCTTTGATTTTGCTCTCGCAGAGAGTGGTATCTCGATTGAGGGTTTCGGTTCTTCGCAAAAAAAACCGCCGCAAAAACAGCGGAGATCGCGCAGGAAAGATCGACAGCCAGAAAGGCGAGCCTCGCGGAAATCGATCTCAGATAGAGGGCGTCGTTCCGATTCGAAAATCGAACAACTTGGAAGTTTACAGGGATCGGGCTCGGAGACAGGAAAAAGCGATCGTCAACCGTCCAGAACAGAGGCGCTCTCAAAAGATTCTGTCCGTGAGGCTGAAATTGAAGCGGGGTCTCGTAAAAGATCCTCAGAGAGAGCTGATTCAGCGGTTCAGGAAAGGGCAGCAAGGAGGTCGCGTCAATCCGCTCAGTCTCCCGCTGCGCAAAGGCCTCTGGATCAAGAGAAGAACTCTCAAGCGATAGCGGATTCTCCGAAGTCGGTTAAAGCCAGTGCAGAGAATGACAAGGGGAAGAAGTCAGAATCTGCAACTGCTTCCGATCCAGTCAGCGATCGTAAGCCTGAAAAGAAAGAGAACCGCGATTCCAAACCGACTCGCGATTCCAAAACTACTCGCGATTCCAAAACTACTCGCGATTCCAAACCGACTCGCGATTCCAAAACTACTCGCGATT
>NHDG01000074.1 GCA_002167285.1 Planctomycetia bacterium TMED53 | reverse complement strand
GGTGCAGGTGTGGGTGCAGGTGTGGGTGCAGGAATCGCTGCTGCAGGCTGCTCGACCACTGGCGCAGGTGTCGGTGCAGGTGTCGGCTCAGGAGTCGTCGCCGGAGCTGCTGCGGCTGGGGCTGCGGATCCCGCGGCGCCAATCCTGGCAACGATGGTGTTGACCTCGACGGTCGTACCTTCTTCGACGAGGATTTCCGCGAGGACTCCACTGGCGGGGGCTGGAACTTCGGCATCGACTTTATCGGTAGAGATTTCAAAGAGAGGTTCATCTCTCTCCACTGAATCACCGGCTCCCTTGAACCAGCGGGTCAGTGTTCCCTCCGCAATGGATTCACCCATCTGAGGCATTGGCACATCGGTCAATGATTCAGAGGACGCGGCAGCCGGAGGAGCAGCGGGTGTTGCTTCAACCGCGGCAGGCTCTGGAGCCGCCGCCGGCTCAGGCGTCGCGGCAGGAGCGGCAGCAGCAGGAGCAGCAGCCTCTTCTGCGACAGGGGCAGCGGCTGCACCGTCTCCACTACCGAGAAGGGCGACGACCGTATTGACTTCGACAGTTGCGCCTTCTTCAACGATGATCTGTTCGAGGACCCCATCCGCCGGAGCGGGGACCTCTGCATCGACTTTATCGGTGGAGATTTCAAAGAGGGGCTCGTCGCGCTTGATGACATCCCCAGGTTGCTTAAACCATCGGGTCAGGGTTCCTTCGGCGATCGACTCTCCCATTTGGGGCATTAGCACTTCGGTTGCCATAATGCTCACTTCTTCCTGATGCCACTTTTGACTGAAAACAGTTCATTTTGAAATCACTTCACTTAGGAACACTGGTCCGGGAATCCATCCCCCCGAGTGTCAAAATGAAGTGTGGGCGCATCTGCCCATCACAGGTGAGTGATCATACCCGGGAGCCCCTCAGGCGACTACTGGAGTTGGCCCCGTGAGTGCTCGAAAATTGGCGATTTAAGGAAATCAGATTCCCGAATCCAGGCACCCTGTGAAGGAATTGAGCCCAGCGGACTACCAGGCGGAAAGTTGGCGAATCTCCTCGAGGATACGATTTTCATCGGGCAAAGAAGCGTCCTCGAGTGATGCGGCGTAAGGGATGGGGACGTCCATGGCCGCGATACGGCGAACCGGTGCGTCCAGATCTTCAAAGCAGTGCTCACCGATCCGTGCGGCGATTTCCGATCCTGCGCCGCCGGTGAGGTTGTCTTCGTGGATCACGAGCACTTTTCCGGTTTTGCGAACCGTTTCGTAAATAGCGTCGAGATCGAGGGGGCAGAGAGATCTCAAATCGAGGATCTCACAGGAAATCCCCCAATCATTCTGCGCTTTTTCGGCGGCTGCCGAGCAACGGTGGAGCATCGCGCCCCAAGTGATCACACTGATCTTTTCACCACTTCGGTGGATACGGGCGACCCCGGGGGGGACCGCCTCAGGTGGTCCATCGACTTCTTCCTTGAGAGTGCGATAGAGGCCTTTTTGCTCGAGGAACAGCACCGGGTTCGGATCGGCGACAGCTCCTAGAAGCATTCCGTGTACATCTGAAACTGTTGCGGGGACGACAATTTTGATTCCGGGAGTGTTGAGGAAGAAAGATTCCACCATCTGACTGTGGAAGGGCCCGGCATGAACTCCTCCGCCGGAGGGCCCTCTGACGACGATGGGGACATTTTGTCCCCAACGAAAATGACAGGTCGCCGCGAAATTCGTCAGCTGATTAAAGGTGCAAGAGATGAAGTCGATGAACTGCATCTCAACGATCGGTTTCAAGCCGGCCATTCCCGCGCCGATCGCCGCACCGACCAGACCGGTTTCAACGATGGGGGAATCGATGATTCGGTTCTCACCATACTTCTGCAGAAAGCCGTCCGTCAATTTGAAGGCTCCGCCGTAAGCTCCGATATCTTCACCCATAATGAAGGTGGTCGGATCTTCGTCGAGAACTTGAGTCAGCGCTCTCTGCAATGATTCGAGGTAGGTGATCGTCTCAGCCAATGGAATCTTTCTACATGTGGATGGCGCCGCCGACGAGACCGTGGGCAGCTTCCATCATGCCTTCACCCAAGGTTGGGTGGGGGTGAATGATATGAGCAAGATCAGCGGCGGTGCCTTCCAACCCGAGGATTGCGCAGCCCTCACTGATCAAGTCTGTCGCATGGGGGCCGACGATGTGGATACCAAGAATCTCTCCGTATTGCTCATCGGCGATGATCTTAAAGAAGCCAGGAATCGCCTTGCCGACGATGCCCGATTTACCCAGAGCTGACAGTGGGAACTTGGACACTTTCAACTCGTGACCTGCTTCACGGGCAGCATTTTCAGTGAGGCCGACGCTGGCGACTTCAGGGTGACAGTAGGTGGCGTTGGGAACACGCTCATTGACGATCGGTTGAGTGTGCATTCCTGCGATAGATTCGACGGCGATCATTCCCTCGGCACTGGCGACGTGGGCCAACTGTGCGCTGCCGTGAACGATGTCTCCGATCGCATAAATGTTGCTACGGGTTGTGCTTTGGTTGGGATTGACGGGGATGAACCCTTTTTCGGTTTTGATTCCGACCTGTTCCAATTTGAGCCCGTCGGTCACCGGCCTGCGGCCGATCGCACAAAGCAGGATATCCGCGTGAATCTCCTCGGTTTTTCCTGAGCCATCGGTAAGGACCAGGTCGACTCCGGAATCAGTGGGGGTCGCTTTTTCAAGTTTGGTCGAGACCATGCTACGGATACCGTGCTTTTTGAAGGAGCGCTGGAGCTCAGCGGAGCACTCGTGGTCCTCGATAGGAAGCAAGCGGTCCATCATTTCGACGAGGGTGACCTCACTGCCAAATGAGTTGAGGATAGAGGCAAACTCACAGCCCACGGCACCCGCCCCGAGAACGACCACTTTACCCGGCACCGAATCGAGTTTCAGAGCCTCGTCGCTGGTGATGATCTTATCCGTACTCCAGTCGAGGAACCCTGGACGAGCTGCGACAGATCCCGTTGCGAGAATGATGTTCTTGGCTTCGACCACTTTTTCAGTGTTGTCGTCGATGACGACTCTGATGGAATTGAGACCATCGAGACGTCCGGTTCCGTGAACCGTCGTAACACCGTTTTTCTTGAGTAGGAATTCAACACCTTTGGCGTTCTTTTGAACGATCTTCTTTTGGAAGGAGAGTACCGCTTCCATATCCACGGAAGGATTGTCGAGCTGAACCCCGAAGTAAGAGGATTCCTTTGCAACATCGAGGACGTGTGCGCTCTGAAGAAGGGCTTTGGTTGGAATGCAGCCGCGGTGCAAGCAGGTTCCACCGGGCTGAGGGTCCTTTTCGATCAGCACGGTAGAGAGCCCTAGTTGCCCTGCGCGAATTGCGGCAACGTAGCCTCCGGGTCCTCCGCCTATGACGGCGATGTCGAAACTGCCGATTTTTTCGACCATGGGTAGCGTTCCTTCCTGCCCGGTTCTACCGGGCCTATCGATTCAGCAATATATGGGTGTGCGGGGGAGGGTGTGATCTGGATCGACAACTTCCGGGCACGGGTTCCTGAACGATACCCGCAATGGCACCTCCGCATCCAGCGAAGAGGAGAAGCGGGTCTCGTTGAATGACCGTCCCTGGGACCCTAGAATGCCTGAAGACCGTGTTTGCCCCTCGTGGGGTACAGAGCCCAGCCTCTCCGGCTCCCCGGAGAGTGGTCAGGACCTATATGCCGACTCAAAAAAATAAGAAAAAGAAATCTCCCGGACGACCCCGGAAGGCAGAGGAGCCGCAAGTGGATCTGCATGGACTGGAGAAGGACGACCTTCTCGACATCTACAGAAACATGTTCCTCAGTCGAGAACTCGATGACGAGGAAATCCGTCTCAAGGGTAAAGGCAAAATCTTTTTCCAAATCAATGGGTGTGGTCACGAAGCGATCAATACCGTTTTGGGGAGAGTGTTGGATCCCAAGAAAGATTGGTTCTTCCCTTACTATCGTGATCGGGCCCTGATGCTCCAGTTGGGATTAACACCCCTTGAGATGCTCAAAATGGGAACCGCTGCCCACGACGAACCCGCCGGAGCGGGACGCCAGATGCCTTCGCATTGGGGTGCCAAACATCTTCATGTCGTCAATCAGTCGTCTTGCACAGGAAGTCAATGCTTGCATGCGGTCGGTACTGCTGAAGCGTGGAAAAAAGGGAAGCAAGATGCTTCTCTGCGAGAGCATATCGACGATTGGTCCGATGGAGAAATCGCTCACGTTTCTGTGGGGGATGGAACCACCAGTGAAGGAGAGTTTTGGGAGTCATTGAGTACTGCGTGCAACTTAGAGTTGCCGGTGCTCTTTGTCGTCGAAGACAATGGCTATGCCATCAGCGTTCCCGTGGAGGTGAATACTCCCGGCGGCTCCATCTCGAGCTTGGTATTGGGTTTTCCGGGACTCGATGTCAGAGAAGTGGATGGTTGTGATCCAGTAGCTTGTCATGCTCTGCTCACCAAAGTGGTTGCTGACATGCGCAAAGGAAATGGTCCGACGCTGGTCCATGCGAAGGTGGTTCGCCCATACAGCCACAGCCTTTCCGACGACGAACGTTTGTATCGAACTACGAGTGAACGCGAGGCTGAAGAGCCCAGGGACCCACTGAACTCATTTCCTAAGCTTCTGATCGAGAACGGCTTCGCCGACGAAGAAACGTTGGAGAATATCCGTCAGCAGATTCGTGATGAAGTTCGCGAAGCCTCCGACTTAGCGGTCGAAGCTCCCCAAGCGGACCCCAGCACGGTGCTCGATCACTTGTACTCTCCTTCGGTGGATCCCACCTCCAGTCGATTTGAGTCGCCTGCGGTCGTCTCCGAGGGGGCAGATCCGACGACGATGGTGGATATGATCAATGCATCACTCCGTGACGAAATGAGAGTCGATCCAAGGATTCATGTCTTCGGTGAAGATGTTGCTGATGCGAGCCGCAGTGAGGTTCTCGAAGAAGTCAAAGGAAAGGGTGGTGTTTTCAAAGCCACCTTTGGTTTGCAGAGAGAGTTCGGTGGTGAACGGGTTTACAATTCACCATTGGCTGAGGCCAACATCGTTGGTCGAGCCATCGGTATGGCGGTTCGAGGCCTGAAGCCGGTGGTTGAAATCCAATTCCTCGATTACATCTGGCCGGCATATCACCAGATCCGATCTGAATTGGCATTGATGCGTTGGCGCTCAGCAGGAGCAGACAGTTGCCCTGTTGTGATTCGCGTGGCCAGCGGTGGATATCTTCGCGGAGGAGCGGTTTATCATAGCCAATCCGCGGAGACCCTTTTCACCCATATCCCGGGGCTCCGGGTTGTCATGCCGAGCAATGCCACCGACGCCAATGGCCTTTTGCGAACCGCGATTCGCTGCCAGGATCCGGTGATCTTCCTCGAGCACAAACACCTCTATCGTCAAACTCATAACAAGGGCGCATATCCCGGGCCCGATTTCATGATTCCATTCGGCAAAGCTTCCCGGGTTCGTGAAGGTGATCGATTGACCATCGTCACCTATGGCGCCTTGGTTCACCGCTGTATGACTGCGGCGAAGACGCTCGCAGAAGAGGGGATCGAAGTGGAAATTCTCGATCTCAGGACTTTGGCTCCCTATGACTGGAATTCCATCGAAGAGTCGGTCAAAAGGAACCACAAGGTGCTCATCGTGCATGAAGAGTCCTTATCATGGGGATACGGGGCAGAATTGGCTGCCAGGATCCAGGATGAACTCTTCGATTACTTGGATGCGCCCGTACGCCGAGTTGGTGCGATGGACTGTTTCGTGGCTTATGCCCCGGAATTGGAAGAAGTCATCTTGCCCCAGCCAGAGAAAGTGGCACAAGCGGCCCGAAATCTGGCATTATATTAGGTCCCGATCAGATCATTCTGAGTTCGGAACTCCACTCGAGACCTCCTCGTTGATTTGAGGACGAGTGTTGCCGATCGAGCAATTTTTTACGTTCGGGACCTAAACCGCCGCCGCCGCTGATGAGAAGCAACAGAGGAGTTTGCCTTGAGAGATTCCGATCCCAGAGATCCCAATCCCGGAGACCCCAATGAGATGGATGAAACGGAAGAGACGAACCCTTCCTGGAGCCAGCGCCCATGGTTTTGGATGCTCGTCATCCTCCTCGGCGTTTTTACTTTGACGAACCTTTTCAGCAATAAGCTTCAACTTGGAGCTATTGAAGTCGAGGTCAATCGTTTCTTCAGTGAGGTTGAGCGGGGTAACGTCAAGAAGGTTGCAGAGGCGGAACAGGAAGTTTTTGTAGCGGTTCTGCGCAGTAAAGTTCTCGTTTCTCAGGATGGATTTAATTCTGAAAGCGGCGTTGAAGCGGAAAAGATTTTTGCAAACATTCCGGGCGAGCTACAGCAGACGCTTTTTGACCTATGCAAAAATTCAGGAGACGTCCCACTTACCTACCTCACAAATTCGACTCCTGCATGGCAAGTGTTTGTCTCAGCCTTCTTGCCGATCCTGATTTTGGTGCTCTTCTTCTGGTGGATGAGCAATCGAGTTCGCCGACAGATGGGTGGCCCAGGAATCTTCGGTAAGTTCGCCGGAAATCAGGCCAAGCGATTTGAAAAAGGCGAAGGCTCCGTCACGTTTGAAGACGTAGCAGGTTTGAAGAATGTCAAAAAAGAACTTCAGGAGTTGGTCGACTTTCTCAAGGAGCCTGAAAGGTTTACTCAACTGGGGGCGAAAATCCCAAAGGGAGTATTGCTCGTTGGCCCACCTGGAACCGGTAAAACTCTGCTCGCTAGGGCCGTCGCTGGAGAAGCGGGCGTTCCCTTTTATTCGATCTCAGGATCGGAGTTTATCGAGCTGTTTGTTGGCGTAGGAGCGTCTCGTGTCAGGGAGCTCTTTGAAGAAGCGAAGAAGAGCGCCCCTTGTATCGTCTTCATCGATGAGATCGATGCAGTGGGTAGATCTCGAGGTGCAGGTCTCGGCGGCGGTCACGATGAAAGAGAGCAAACCCTGAACCAAATCCTCTCTGAGATGGATGGGTTTGAATCGAACCAAGCGGTCATCGTTCTCGCTGCGACGAACCGTCCCGATGTACTCGATGCCGCATTAGTGCGACCGGGAAGATTCGATCGCCAAGTAGTCGTTGAGCGTCCTCAAAAAGATGGTCGCAAGGCCATCCTTGGGGTGCACACCCGCAATATGCCGCTTGCCTCCGACGTAGACATGGAATCCCTCGCTAGGGGAACCATTGGTTTCTCCGGAGCGGATCTTGAGAATCTGGCCAACGAAGCGGCTCTGATGGCTGCCCGTAGAGGGCATCAGAGAATCACTCACGGAGACTTCGAGCGAGCCAAAGACAAAATTCAGCTCGGGACTCTCCGCGACGAGGCGATGAGTGAAAAAGAGAAGGAGCTGACTGCTTACCATGAAGCAGGACACGCTCTCCTGGCGATGCTGCTTCCTGAGGCAGACCCTGTGCACTCGGTGACCATCGTTCCGAGGGGAAGAGCATTGGGTGTTACGCAGCAACTCCCCATGGAAGATACCAACAACTATTCAAGAACTTATCTGCTCAATCGAATCGCCATCCTGCTGGGAGGGCGTGCCGCTGAGGATTTGGTCTTCCAAGAGTTCACGACTGGCGCTTCGAACGATCTCGAGCAAGCGACCTCATTGGCAGAGAGAATGATTTGCCTTTGGGGAATGAGCGAGAAGATGGGCCCTGTTTCATTTAAGCGCGGAGAAGAGCATGTCTTCCTGGGTCGCGAGCTTGGAGAAGCCAAAAACTTCAGTGAGCATACAGCGATGATGATCGATGAAGAGATTCGTGTCATGCTGGATGACTCTTATCAGAGGGCCTTGAGAATTCTGGGCGAATCTCGTGACAAGCTCGAGCTTCTCACGCGTGAGTTGCTGGAGAAGGAAGTGCTCAACGACAAAGAGATCTACCAGTTGATGGATATTCCATTACCTGACGCACTTCTCGATTCGGACCCACCCTCACGTCCGGTGGGAGAGACCTCTGGTGATGATCGCAGGGAAGAGAAGTCTCAGCTTCCACCCGATGTGGATCCCGGGTTGTTGGGCTTGGAAGGGTCCTGAGTATTTTAGCTAAGTCCAAAGACTTGGTTTCCTGAGCGACGTTCGGTTGTCCTGTCCCCTTTCCCGGTGCACCATTCCATGGGGGGGATACCAGCGGTGGTCGATGAGGTCAATTCCAACAAATCGTTCGCGAACCCTTCTAATGACGATGAGGGAGGGCAAGAAGTCTCAGGACATCCGCTCAATCATCGATCCAGCTGGCATTATCAGCTCAAATCTATTTGTAATGGAGACTCCGAATCGGAGCTCTCGCTCGATCCTCATATTGAGTATCAGGAGGAGATTCACAGTTCTCTGATGACTCTCAAGGAGGGGATTGCCCTCACTCGATCCCAGCCAGAGAAAAAATGGGATGTCTTATTGGTTGGAGGTCTTCATACACTTTTGAGTCAATTCGCTCACCTGTCACGCACCCTCGGCAGCCTTCATGAGAGCGGGGTTTCCATCGCTGTCGTCGAACCTGAGGCGGTTTTGATGGGTAGCGATGGGAGATTTTCACTATTAGCTCAAAGATTGAAACCCCGACATGATCTGGATCTCGATCTTGTGGCCCCCCGGATCGCACCAGAGATATTGTTGGCCAATCATGAGAAGGATTTGAAAGAGGGGCAAATCGTATATGCCGTTGCGGTGTTGCTCCACGAATGCGTCTTGGGATCCCCACCATGGTCAGGAAGAGATGCTACAGAAGTGGCAGACCGGTTACTGTCGGGGAACTCATTGCTCGAAAATGTCGACACTTCGCTGAATCCTCCTGGTCTCAAGGGGTTACTGAGTGATGCACTCTCACTGGATCCAGCAAGGAGGCCGGCAACGCTCCGAGGGTTTGCTCGCATGCTTGAAGCAGTCCGAGATGGAGAACGACCCCGATCCAGGTCCAAGGTTGATATCGGTGGAGGAGTGGAGCTTTGGAAATTACGAGTGGCCCTCTTCGCGATGTTGATCATCGTCGTGACCCTTCTAGGCAGATTTCTCGAATCTGATGGGGATACCTCTGAAATGATCGAGGATTTTCAGAGAGCTATGTTGGTTCGGCCTCTGCCTGCTCATGGGGAAGAGCAACCACTTGCAGACAATGCCTTAAGATGGTTTCAGCGATACGAGTTGAGAGCACGCGAGGCTAGTGAAAATCCATTTGTACAGCGGCAGTTTGCCTGGGTTTGCCTCCGATCTGGGGAGTTGGAGCGTGCTAGAGAAGCTGCACGCCATGCAGCCAGATCAAAGCCACAGAGTCCGGGACCATGGATTATTTTAGGGATTGTTGCCCTAGAGCAGGGTGATCATAGCGGAAGAATCGAAGTCGAAAATGGCCTGAAGCTGGAGGCTAAGGATTCATTTGATGTATGGAGCAAGGTCGCGGGTCACATGTATCTGCTTCAACCCATCAAAGCGCTGGATCAACTCCACTTACTGACGATGGGATTTCCTGATGATGCAAATGCTTGGTTTCACAGGGCTCTATGCGAATTGAGATCAGGTCAAATTTCCGCGGCACGAAACTCTATCGATCGTTGTAGAGACTTAAACCCTCTTGATGGCTGGGGAGATTGGCTACATGCGGAAATTGCCTTGGCAGAGAGCCGTTTCAAAGTCACCGAATCGATTCTTGAGTCCTCCCAGCTACGTCTGAATGAGGATGTTGCACTGGCTATGCGAACTTCTTCTCTATGGTCAAGACTCGGAAGGGAAAAGACGGCAGAGGAGTGGTCTAAGCGGTCTCGAGGGTCTGAGGAAGAGTGGCGTCATGTGGAGTGGAGACCCGGAGGAAGGTTAGTTCTTCCAGGTCGTTCCGTCTTATTTTTAGGACCACCGATGCCTCCTGAAGAAAAATAAAATTATTTCTCTGAATAACTGAGCAACTTCCGCGTCATTTCCACCGTGACCTGCTCTCTGCAAGGGGCATTGGGCGGGAACACTGGAGAGGAGCGGATCATGTTGTTCCGTATCTTGCTGGGGGCATGTTGTTTCCTCGCCTCCTTGTCTTTGGCTCCCCAACCTGTAGAGGCAAGGAATTACACTGGCGATCGGCTTCAGAGGGCTTGTCAACCGACGGCTCAGCATTCGAGAGGGCATCGATTGCGAGAACATCGATCGATATCACAGCGATCGGTAGGGCAGCGCTCGATAAATCATCGTTCGATAAATCATCGTTCGATAAACCATCGCTCGATTTGGAGTCAAGGTGGTTGCAGCACATCTCCTCGGAGAGTTCACGTTCAACTTCCACGCTGTCAAACTCACTACTTCTGTGTCGATGGAGTTCGCAAACGGAGACTACCTTGTGGGGTCGTGGAGCGTTGGAAGCCAGCCCACTTCAAATACGTGACAAAGAAAGTGCGAGTTTCAGGGGGCTGTAGAAACGAGATTCGTTACAGAGTTCGCTACATTTGCGGAACTTCAGTGAAGGTCCCCTACACCATTCAGGTGGCTTTACCAGATCGGTGGGAGTTACGTAGAGAAAGAGTTCATGTTCAGGGCTGCTGGATCCCAGAGAAGGGACGTCAGTGCCGATTGCAGAAGTGTTGCAACACAAAACGAGTTAGATACTGAGCGAAGAAGGTCTTCGTTCTTGCCCCGGGGTGGAAATGCGGGTCTCCACTCCGGGGTTTTCCATTTGGGTTTTCCATTTGGGTTTCTCGGGGAGTTTATCCACGGTTTATTCAGGGGGTGGGGTTGTCTTGATTGTTTGACGGTGAAGTCGTCGAGCCTCACTTCAAAAAGAAATATCAAAGTCGGGTCCTTGATCTCGGGAATTTTCTTCGTCATATTCCCGTTCGGAGAGCCGACCCGCCTAAAGTCCCACCTCCCAACTCTCCTAAGATTAAAACACTGGACAGATTGAAACACTGGACAGATTAAAACACTGGACAGATTAAAACACTGGACGGCTTGAATTTTGAAACTCGCAAGGTTGATCCATTGCGACTTCGAATTGAGCTCTGAGTAAAGAGAATCCGGGTTGATAGCAGGGGTGATCCCTTGTGATCATTCATCGGTGATTCATTTACTCGACTCAAGTTTGAGAGGTTTTTGTTCGTCCGTTTTACCGAGCTCACCGCGGGAAAGTCTCCCCCGTGACCAGGCTACGGTTCTTTGGGTGCCTGGCACCCAATCTAGGAGACGTACAGGGGGTAGCCCCAAAGGCCCAGAACGGTTTGAAATCAGTTCTGGCACAGGGGCTTGACCAGGATGGGGATCCTGCCTTGTGCAATGGGGGAAGTGATTCCACTGGCTCAGCGGCCACGAGAGTGTGGGTGCCTGCTGATTTGCCAAGGGCTCACAAGGGGTTTCCTCGGTGTCATGGAAGACTCCGAGATTTTCGACTCACGTCAGTGATTCTTCGAATTGAGTCCGATCAATTCGAGGATTCATCTGCGTGAGAGTCTTTGCGCCAGCAGTTCTTTGGTGACGCGATCGATTTGGCGCAACCCGAAATGACACCTCCCTCCATTGATTCAGGCGACGAGTTTCCCTGAGGTCTGGCCTTACAAATTGCCACCTAGACGCCTGCGCTTCCCTACACTCTTCAGGGCAGGTGCCTCGACGTACCGTCAATTAGTCCAAGCAATCCCCGTCGTGTAGGGACGACGGGGAGTATTTAAGTAGTGAATCTATTAACACTTGTGGAAATCACGCTGATTTGGGGCGTTCAAAAACTTTACGCTCAGAGCTTCTGCCGATACCCTAGTCGTCATCAATCGATACGGCTCCTTGGGTCGAATTTCTAGGAGGAACCCTATGAGTGACGAGTCCTTGGTACAGTCCTCAAGTGTCAGCGCTGCTCCCATCCAAGATCGGGAACAGCTTCTGGAAGATCTTCGCGGGTGGATTCATGATGGCCGAGAGCTGGGCTCCAGTCCTGATCCAATATCCCGCTGTACCCTGGCTTTGGTCGAAGGCTCGTCTGGGGTCGGAAAGTCATGGCTGATTCAGGAATCCATCAGTGCTGCGAACACTGGATCCGCAGAAGCTCCAGTACTTTGCTGCCGAGTTCAATGCCATGAGCGTCAAGGAATCCCGTTTCTACCGATTCTTCGGTTGATCAAAGATTTGATTCTCCACAGTGGTGAGGAGTCTGCTCTTTGGAAGCGATATGCCCATGTTTTAGCCCGGGTCTTCCCCGAGTTGCGCCAGGAGTTGGGAGAGGGAGAACTTAAAGCTCCATTACCCGGCCGAAGCGGTAGGATTCAGTTCCATGAAGCGCTTGGCGAGATTTTGTTTGAGCTAGCCCAGGGCAGAACTTTGATCTTAGTTCTTCATGATCTGCATCGTAGCGACCCCGGAACGATCGAATTTGTCGAGTTCCTCGCTCGTAACAGTTCTCTTTCATGGAGCACTGTGAACCAAGAAGGGGGTATGGCAGCAGAGGCCGATACCCGTGATTGGAAGCATATTCGCGCACGTGAAGGACGTTCCGGTGAATTTGCCTCGGCGATCATCGAGGCCGAAACAGTAGAGAGTGATGATCCAGAACCGGCGGGGCGTCTTTTATTGATCGCGGATCACGGGCCGGGAATCGATTCAGGTCAAACTCAGCAGGCTTTGAAACAATTGGAGCAGCAACCTTTCTGTCAGAGTTTAGAAGTTCCCCCATTTACCGAAGAAGAAGCGGGCGCGCTGCTCAAGAAGTTGGTTGGCGATGAGGTCGACTTGGACCTCTGTGCAACGATTACTACTGCATGTGCAGGCAATCCTTTGCTCATAGGAGAGTTTGGGCGCGTTCTTGTTGAGTCGGGGGTGGCGACTCCGATTGAGGTGGAGAGTGTTCAAGCATTGATCGAAAGCGCTCAAGGTCGGTCGATGGAAGAGATTCTTCTCGAAAGGCGCCTTGCCGCATTGCCGCCACTGGAAAGAAAGGTACTGGAGCATCTCGCATTACTGATGCGCCCCGTGCAGGCCTCTCTATTGGCGAAGTCTTGTGCTGTGACCGAAGAACGATTGGTCGCAGCTTTGACAGAGCTGGGAGAGCGTGGATACCTACAAATCCAAGAGGTACAAGGAGCCGTGCGTTACGCCATCGCTCATGAGCTTCATCTCCATGGAATTCGTGATTTCCTTGGCAAAGAGCCGGCAGCTCGACTGCAAATGGAATTGGCCAAAACCCTGGCGAGCCACGATCGTAGTAGTGAGCCGGTTCGAGCCTATGAAGTTTTTGAGCTTTTTGATGTGGCGGGACAATCTGCCGCAGCGATTTCTCCTGGCATGACAGCGATGCGCTTTTTTGCAGAGGCTTATGCTGAACCACTGGCAATCAACATTGGGCGCAGATTGCTACAGCATGTTGCAGGTGAGCAGCATGTCGTCGAGCGTAGGGAGATTCTCTCTATTCTCGCAAGAATCGAAATGGAGACGGGGCATCCGCAAGCAGCGAAATCCCACATCAAAGAACTCATCGCTGAAGTTGGCCTTGACCCCGGAATCCGATTTGAGTCCCAGTTATTCCTCAGCAATATCTACTTACAGATCAACGAACCCTTGAAGGGGATCAAAGTGCTCAACCGGGTCTCCAATGCTGAGTTGGAGGCAGCGGGTCCACTTTCACAAGCTCGGGTCAGCACTCACAGGGCAAGACTCAGATTAAAGAGGCTTGACTTGAAGCGTGCTATGAGCCTTTGTCTCAGGGCACAGAAAGAGTTTACGGGTCTTGAAGAAGATGATGATGCGACTGCTCTTCAGTGCCAAATTTTTGAAGTGACTGCCGAAACTCACCTTGCCAGGGGCGATTCTGCCGCTGCTCTGAATTGTTATCAGAGAGTGCTGGAGCTGATCGAGCAGGGAAGTGACTCGGTGGCCTTGGGCGCCATCCTGAGGACGATTGGCCGAGTGTACTATGACCGTGGGAAGCACTTCCGTGCAGCTCGGTATCTATTCCGTGCCATGGAGGTTGTCGAGAAATCGCAAGACCTCAAGTCTTTGGCTGCGACTTATGATCTGCTCGGGAAAATCTACAGAAATAGCGGCGATTTCGCGAGAAGCCTCGCATATTTCCGGCGATCACTTCACCTCAGCGAGAGAATCGGTGACTCCACAGAGGTTTCTCCGACACTGAATTCAATTGGTAGTTTGCATGCTCACTCCGGTGATTACTCACGTGCTGTCAGGTACTTCAAGCGCAGTATCTCAAACAGTGAAAAACATGGGAGCACTCGGGGAATCGTTCAATCATTCCTTCACTTGGGTTGGACATGGTTCGCACTGGGTGAACGTAAGCAGGTAGAAAACCTCGCCCGCCAAATCTTGATTCTTTCTCAGGAGTTTGAGCTTCCTGAGCACCAAGCTGAAGGGCATCGCTTGCAGGGGAATCTCGCTCTATTGCGAGGTGAATGGAAAACGGCAGCGAAGGAGTTGAAAAAGGCTGAAGACCTTGCTCAAAGGCGCGGCTCGGAAAGAGTCGTCACCGCGAGCTGTTTTGATCAGGCTCAGCTGTCCCTCGAGCAAGAGCAATATGAAGCAGCGCTCAAAGTCGTGACCAGAGGAATGGTCAATGCAGAGTCTCTTCAGTCGGTTCCACTTCTGGTAAGAGGATTGTTGCTCAAGGGGGCTATCGGTCGTCAGCGCAGTGAAGATGGACACGTCAGAGCTCTCGAGCAGTATGAAAAGGCACTGCAGATGATCACGGGTGATTCTCTGCTTCCTTTACAGTGGCAAATTCATTACGCAATGGCGAGGGTGCTTCATTCCAATCATGAAATTGAGGGTGCCAAGAATCACTACGAGCAAGCTTCAGCCCTCGTTGAGAGGATTTCACAAAGACTTCCTGAGGATATGAGGGTTGTTTTTCGTGACGATCGTAGACGTAAGGATTTCTTTACAGATCTACTGCGATTCCGTAAAGAAACGGCGACTTCGATTCCGACTCCTCATGTTTCCATCCCCGAGGATCGAAGTTCTGAAAGTAAGTCTGGCGGCGTCAGTACAGTGGAGACGATTGCGACTGAGGAGGGTTCCAGTCTCTTCTTCAATACGCTCCAGTCTCTTGGTAAGCATAGTGAGTTAAGACTTTTCCTTGCTGGATTGCTCGAGGAAATCCGCCGAGTCGTTCCAAGCCCCAGGGGATTCATCGCAGCGCGTCGGCGTAGACGTTGGCAGAGTTTGGCAGATGTAGATATGGGCCCTGAGGAAGACTGGCTTCCTCCTCAGCATGCGCTGGGAGCCTTAGCCCAAGAGACTCTCTCTAGAGGGACCCCTTTGAGAAGTGGTGATGCCGATTGGGAAGAGTGGGTGGAAACTCATCCTGAGGGATCTTCACTACGAGGTCGAAGTCTCGTGGCGATCCCATTTGAAGCCTCAGAGTTGTTTAGTGCAGCACTGGTCCTGGAAAGACCCACTGCTGGCCATCCTTTCCAGCAGCAAGAGATGGATCGAATCAGCGAATTGCTGACCCTTGTTCGCGGCCAATTGGCTGCCCTCGCCAAGACTGCTGATCTTCTTGAGTATGAACAGAGTGAAATCGGTTCCAGAGCAGCTCTCGACGACGATTTGAGTGAAATGCTCTTCCGCCATCAGCGAGACAAGGAGCCTCTCGGGTTTTTAGAGGTCAGCTTTCCTGGGCTCGATCTATTGTTGAGAGATCGGGAAGACGAATTGTTCGTTCGACAACTGATTGAAACTTTGCAGCCAATACATGGTGTGTATCACACAGGCGGGGATCATCTCATCTGCGCACTCATTGGTACAGGTGAGGAAAATCTACGCAAACGTTGCAAAGATCTTCAGCATGTCCTCCTCGATCTGAGGGAGCAGTTCAATCTACCGATGGACGTTCCCGTGACAGTTTTACCTCACTGGTTTGCTGTTGCTTCACCGGAGATTTCCTCTCTCAGCTCAAGTGGTAGCGACTATTTCAAAGCCGGAACTCAGCCCATCCTTGAGCAGGAGGTCGCGAGCCTGACTTCAGGAGAGTTATCTCTGAAGGAAGCAAAAACTGCTCTCGAAAAGCGTTACATCATTGCTGAGTTGTTTCGTTCCGGGGGGAATATTACGAGGGCCGCTGAGGCGTTAGGGATTCATAGACCTCAGCTCTCCAATCTGCTGAAGAGGCATGAGATTCGTAAGGAAGACTTTGAAGGCGATTCCGGGCGTAGTTCCTGAAGAAGGATCACTGATTCGCTGATTTGGAGCTGCTGCAAAATTTAGTCTGACAAAAAAGGAGGCCTGGTGTTAAACACCGGGCCTCCTTTGTATTGATCTCGAAAATCAATTCACGAACTAGCAGGTGAAGTCGTGTGCGCGAACCGTCTTGCGACCGTTTTCTGTCGCACGCTTCGCTGCCTGCTGAATGTACTGATGAATCACACTGTTCAGGCCATCGAGGGCATCTCCACCCACATTGACGTCATGTTCCTTGAGTGCAGCCTTAGCTTTGCTTCCAACGAGAAGCATTTCTTGATCAGCCATGGATTTCCTTTCCTGCCCCCTCCGGGATAGAGAACCCTTTTTGAGGACCCGTTAAAACTGTTTTATCGACGAAAATCGGCATTCAAAGTCTTCCGTAGACCCAACCGACAACACCGAAACGTGAATCCTGGCATGTTGCCCGCTACGGAAACGGGCAGGAATCGCGCCTCACGCCTAAAAGGATAGCCTCGACTAGTCTAAAAATGGAAGGGGGAATTTCACGATTTTTGCCCTTCTGGAGGGCTTATTCCACAATTCGCTGAATTGCCTCCTCTTCTGGGTATGAAGAGGAAAGCAGATTCAGAGATCCGGCGATGCTTCCTAAGTTGCTGTGAATAAATGACTTAGGTTAGGAATTTGCGAATCTTGCGGGGGTTCTGGGCCCATTTTCGAGGAAATTGGAGACACCGATCCGCATATCTTCGGTGGAGCAAACTTCTCCAAAATAGCGTGCTTCCAAGGCGATTCCATCGCGAAGAGGGAGCCTACAGCCCTCGATAATGGTCTTTTGCAGGATCCTATCCACTTCGATGGAGAGGTGTCCCAAGTCTACAGAAGGCAATTCGTCAGGGGTTTGCAGTGGACCTGTCTCAATTCCTTTGAAGGGGGCTTCTCCTCTGAGAGCGCCATTGAGAAGTTCTGTAGCCCGACGTCGTAGAGCTCTTGGGTCACCGGGGACTTCCTCAGAGATGAGACCTATCGAGACTGCTTCCGCTGAAGAGATGGGTCTTCCGGTGCGCATCAATTCCGCAGCTTTTTCAACTCCCACCCAGCGGGGAAGTCTTTGAGTACCTCCAGCACCAGGAATGATGCCCAAGTTCACTTCTGGTTGGCCGACCAACACCTTGATTCCTGCACGTGCGATACGCACATCGCATGCCATGGCGATTTCGTTACCACCTCCAAATGCGAGCCCATTGAGTGCGCAGATGACCGGTTTGGGGCAATCTTCGATGGCTTGGACTGAAGCTTGCGAGCCCTTCGAAGTGGCTTCTCCCATTTGGGCAGAGTCGATCTTGGCGAGGAATCCGACGTCTGCACCAGAGACGAACGCCTTGATCCCAAATCCGGTGAGCAGAACCGCTTCGATCGATTCGTCAGCAGAAATGGTATTGAAGTGTTCTTCGATTTGATTGAAAGCCTCATTGTTGAGGGCATTCAAATGACGGGGTCTACGAACGATCACATGAGCGATCGACCCATGATCTTGGCGAAGAACAAGGGGGATGGGGAAGGGGGCATTTTGGCTCACTTGCTCTTGCAAGCACTTCGGCACCGGGAAGCCGGGGTGATCTGCGGCGTACTTCTGTGCCAGTCGCAGTGACTCACTGACTCCCAAGGAGTTCATGAGGCGGAAAGGGGCCTTCACGTCGAGAGCGGTTTCCACAGCCATGTCCATATCGGCGACATTGGAAATCCCACTATCGACGATCTCTCCGACGATGCCGAAATACGCTCCCAGTAGAGCGTCTCTTACAGCTGAAAAGGTCTGTTCAGGAACTTCCACTCGTTCACCACGTGCCGGTACCTCCCAAGGGGTGTTGTCTGCAACGGCCTTGCGCAGAATCTCAGGTGTTCGATACCAGGTGTGGATCTTTTCATTGTAATTGTCGAGTCCGACGGCAGTGATGGGATTGCCACCTGTCAGATTCATGGCTGTAAAAGGCCCCACAGTGTAATCAAGCACATCACAGGCGACCTGATCCACTTCTTTGCTGGAGGCGATCCCTTGCTCGACGAGTAAGGCCGCAGCGAGGAACATGCCCTCAAAAACCGGATCGATGGCGTATCCGTAGCGGCTCTTGACCTGGATGGGGATTTTTCCAATCGCTTCGTAAAATCCCATCATGTCATTGGCGAGCTCTGCAGAAGTTTGCTCTCCGGGAACGATTTCGACGATGGGATTGCGTTCTGCAGGGAAGAAGTAATGAACGACCATCGTTCTTTCTGGATTGGAGATGTTTTCAAAGATGACTTCAGGTTCCAAATGCGAAGAGTTCGAACAAAGAACCGCATCCTTCGAAACTAATTCCTGCACCTGTGAAAAGATTTTCCCTTTGAGAGCTTTGTCTTCAGTTGCAGCTTCGACGATGAGATCGCAGCCGGACAACTGGGAATAGTCGGAGGTGAAGAGGACTCCCGACTTCATCTTCTCGCCTTGTTCGGCCCGGAATGCTCCGGACTCCACTCCGCGATTCACCTTCTTGTCGAGTTTTTGGCGCCCTTTTTCGAGTGCGTCCTCAGAGATGTCAACGACGACTACTGGCACGCTTGCTGGTGAAAAAACTTTTGAGAAATGGAGGGCGATATCGGGGCCGATTTGACCTGAGCCGATGACGCCGATGCGCTGAACAGGCTTACCAAGGATGTCGATCATGGGGGTTTCTTGACTCATTTAGGACCTCCGTTTTGGTCACTTGGATCCGGCAAGGATCAAACAAGTCCGGGGATTGTAATCAAAGTGAACCGGACAGGCACCCTTGCCGCAGGATTCTGCGAAAATTCAATGACCACTTCTCATTGTTGGTGAATCGGCTCAAGAGTCGCCAGGGTCGCAAAGCCGCTCTTTTAGCCAGCGGGAGATATCACCGATCTGCTGGGGGTGGAGGCCGTGAGGGGCCATGTAATCGCGCCACTCGACGGGCCAACCCAGTTCAGCGAGTTGGTCCGCAGAAGATTTACCAAGAATATGGGGAACCACCGGATCCAGGTTTCCGTGGCAGCATAAGAGTGGAACAGAGCCCGGTCCTTTTACCACTTCAGGTGCAGCCAGGTAGGCTGAGAGCACCATCAATCCGGCCAGGGGGGGATCATGGGGGATTCCCACGTGGTAGGTCATCGCGCCACCTTGGGAAAACCCTGCAAGGATGATTTTGTTGGCGGGGATGCCCGATTCAATTTGATTCGCGATCAGTTGGCGAATTGCAGCTGAGCTTTGTTCCAAGCCTTCATGATCGATTTTTCGGTGGATATCGAGTTCCAGGATGTCGTACCAGGCTCTCATGACCATACCATTATTAATGGTGACAGGACGAACGGGAGCGTGGGGGAAGACAAATCGAATCTCTGGTGCGCCTTCCAAGTCTAGCTCCGGAACGATGGCTTCAAAATCGTGTCCGTCTGCTCCCAATCCATGGAGCCAGATGACGACCGCTGTTGGATTTTCGCCGGTATCGACTTGAACGAATTCCAGTGATTCCTCTGTGGGCATGTCGGCCTTTCTCAATCAACGATGAAGAATGTACTTTTATTAGGGCTGTTCAGTTTGCTGAAGGCTGTCCAGTAAGGGAATCAGTTCCTGAAGATTCTTCACTGTGAAATCTCCAGAGGGCTCAAATCTCTCTTGCCAGTGCTGGGAATCGCCATTGTCCACCCAGACCGTCACCATCCCCATTTCTTTGGCTCCTGGGAGTTCGTGGGAGTTGCCATCTCCTACATAAAGACAATCAGCCGCCTCTAAATCGAGTTGATCAAGGACGAATTGATACATTCGAGGATCTGGCTTACGGGTTCCGAGATGGGCTGAGCTGGCTCTACAGGAAAAAAATCTGCCGAGGGGGGTGGAGTCCAAGATTTCTGGGGCTGAGGAAGAGCAGTCAGTCACGAGGGCCAATCGCAAGTTTCGATCTGTGATCGCTTCCAACGTACTGACCGCATCCGGCTTCGGTTGCAGTGCTTTCCTCAAGAGCTCCCTGTGGGTATCTGAAGCTTGCGTTCGTATCTCCTGCGAAACTTCGCGATTCAAGTGCTGAAGGATTTCATCGAATTGGGCGGGTCCATCTTGGATACGACCGGTCATGCGGTCTTCAAATCTGGCTGACCAGAGTCGTGCGTAGTCATCTGGTTCGATACCTAGGATATGGGAGATCTCTTCGCAACTACTGGACCAAACTTCTGGTGCAAGATTGGGAACCAAAGTTCCAAACAGATCGAATAGGACTGCTTTCATCGATCCTCCTCCTTGAAAGGATGAGGTTCAGTCCAATGGTAGGCAAGATCAGAGCTTGGCATATAAAAATACCCCCCGGAAACAGAAGCTCCCGGGGGGGAAGTATCAAACAAGATCGATAAGTGTTCAAAGGCACTCAGTTCACTCGCTTGAAGTGGAGGTGTATCACCGGCCTGGTTTTAATCAGACCGGCGAAGGGTATTCCAGCAAATTTAGCAGTTCGTATCGTCACTATCGCAGACCGGCAGGGTGTCGTCGGTCGTTGCATCTGGACCATCCTCATATGGGCCAGGAGCAGAAGGAATCGGTCCGAACTTGAAGAGCCAGTTCAATAGGTACACCGAATCAGCCATATTCAAGGTGCCGTCGTCGTTGCTATCGCATGCGTCTGGGCACAGGATCGGTAATCCACTGAACTGATTGGCTAGCATCGTTGCTGAGTCTGCAAGGTCCACTTTATCGTCACTGTTGCAGTCACCACGCTGGAAGATTTCCTCGGGGACCACGTAAACGAAAGTGTCATTGCGCTCGTAGATCTGAATCGACTCGTAGTCGATAACCACGTTGTTGTAAAGGAAGACGTCGCCGTTGCCGTCGATGTCGTTGCACCAGTAGATGGGCTGTTCTTCGTTACACTCAGCGGTGTCATCGACGGTTACACGCATTTTACCGACAAGGAGCCTCTCCTCATTAAGATCGGTGGTCTGCGGAAGGGTTTGTCCTTCGAATGGTGGTAATGCGTCCATCAGCAAAGCGACGATCAGCTCGCCAGTCTCACCGTCGGAGCAATCGTCATCGACCTGGACAGCAAGGTATTCGATACCGACCTGATTCAGGATAGAGCCATTGAACTCCCAGGAATCCTCATGAATCGTCAGGTCGCAATCGTAACAAACCGTGAAGGTGAAACCCTGAATGTAGTCGTCGTCATCTTTGTAGTAGAAGCAAAGATCGCCGGTCTGATTGAGGTAAGCGTAGTTGCCTTCCTCGGTGTCGAACTTAGTTTCCATCCACAGCTTGGTGTCCTCAGCGGGAACTCCTACAGGTTCACAAGTAAATGTGCCTGAAGAGAGAAGCGGCTGCAGCGACAATCCTCCGATGACGAGAACGTTATCCAGAGGAGGGGTTCCGAGGGCGCCACTGTCGAGAGTCAATGCGCTGGTAGCAGCAGGAGGTGCTGGCTCGCCTTCGACGTAGATGTTCGACTCAACACATGAGTAGGTGTAAGTGGCAATGTGAAGTCCATTACCCAACGGAATCGTCTGACCGTCGAATGGAGTCGTGAAATCCATGACGACACCGAGTGTTCCGCCATTTTCGTAAAAGTTGGAGATTTCAAACTCTGCGCCATTGTCTGTGGAAGCAGCTCCGAGGGAAATCGCCTCGAGGGTAATCACTGTCGGGTCATGCGTGACGACGGTGACGAATCCCTGAACGGGGCCCAGGCTGTTGTCCATGGTGACCATAGCATCGCCCGTGGTACCGAAACCATCGGCAGGGGCGGAAGCGTCCATGGTGTACATCGTTGCCGGAGGTGGCTCGAGGAGCGTCATGGTGCCCGAGTTCAAGCCGAGTCCTTGTCCAGCTCCGATACTCAATCCGCCCTGGACGAGAATGTTGTCCAGTGGAGGAGAGTTGAGAGTGCCGTCAGAAAATGACACTTCAGAATCGGTATCGGAATCAACGACAGTTGTTGAGTTTAAGGAAATGGTTGCAATCAGTTGGCCTGATCCTGCGCCGATCGTCTGCCCATCGAATGGAGATTCTGCATCGAGAACAACTCCAAGAGTTGCGCCATCGGAGAAGACTTCTGCAATCGCGAGCTCTGCTCCGGCGGAAGAAGCACTTCCTGCAAGGGAGAGATCGCTGATGGAGAGAAGAGAGTCGTCGATTCCGATTGCGAGGACGAACCCTTCAGTTGCAGCGGTGGAGTCCATGGTCACATCGAGTGTGTCTGAACCGACTCCAAGAATGGATCCATCGGAGATGGATAATGATTGCTGTCCCCCAGCAGTTGCACTGAGGAGCACCGTAAGAGTGAGTAAAAACCCACGCAGCATAAAAGTACGCATACCTGGTACCTCCATAAGAGTTTGTTTTTGTCCAAAGAGTCAAATGCGCCGAAATAAAGACCGGCTCGGTTTTTTGTATAGCGAGCGCCGGCAATACCAATGAGATTACAAATGCTAACTCATAAGGTAGTTGTTCCGGCTTCTTCGCCTTAACTAACTAGAATGTTAGCGCGGGAATTATTGCTTGGCAAAGACAACAACCATTGACTTAACTGACTTGTATATATCAGTTTGCGTTTATTGCGCTGAAACGGCCCCAGAACCCCTTGGATCGGCGATTCCAACCCATTTTTCTCTATACAATCTGCTTATCAATTGGAAGTCTCCAATCGATTGTCGGGTGCCAATCCTGTGGTTCATGTCTTTTAGGGCAGCTCGGGTTGAGCTGGGGACTCCCTTTTCCACGTCAATTCGGTCGGGAAGACATTGATGGTGCATCTTCGGCATGCCGACTGCGAGCTCGGGTGAGAGCTGCAGGCGGTCGATGGCGAAGAGGACCTGGAAGACATTGGTGATGATCGTGGGACCGCCAGGAGTCCCAAGGACTGCGAGTACCTCTTCGATAGAATCACTGCCCCCAGAAAGGCAGACGGTCGGACTCATCGAGGACAGAGGCCTTTTTCCTGGGGCGATGGCGTTTGGTTTACCCTGGATCAACCCGAACAGATTGGGAACCCCTGGACGCGCTGTGAAATCGTCCATTTCGTTGTTGAGGAGAAACCCGGCTCCTGGAACCAAAACTTTTGAACCAAATGATCCATTCAAAGTTGTTGTGACAGCGACTCCATTACCGTGACGATCGACAACTGAATAGTGGGTCGTTTGCTCAGATTCTTTGGGTGCTTTTTGGTCTGAGATCAAAGTGCTCGATGGGGTGGCTTTTAACGGATCAATTGAGCTGGCCAATTGGTCTAAATACTCTTCTGCGAGTAATCGGTCGACTTGACAGTCTACAAAGTCGGGATCGCCTAAAAATTGATTACGATCTGCGAAGGATCGACGCATTGCTTCAGCCAGCAAGTGCAGATGGCGTGCAGAACCCACTTCTGAGTTCTTTATCTTATAATCTCTCAGTAGCCTTGAGATTTGTGCGAGGCAGACGCCGCCTGATGATGGTGGAGGCATGGTGATGGCGTAACCGGATTCAGTTTTGAAACGTATCGGTTCTCGTTCGATAGGCTGATAGTCTTCGAGGTCCTTCGACCGGATCAAGCCACCTCCCCTTTTCATTTCAGTGAGTAGGTGGTCAGCAACTTCACCCTCGTAAAAACCAGCTCGTCCATTCTTGGCGATGTTTTCTAAAGTGTTTGCTAACTCCGGCTGCTTGAATTGAGTTCCCGCAGCGACCGTTTGTCCGCCTGGATAAAAGAGATCTGCACTCGCCCTGTAAAGAAGCATTCGCTCACGGGTCCTTGAGGAGTTGAGCATTCGATGGGTTCTGTCGGTCATGACAAAGCCTTCACGAGCGAGCCGTATCGCTGGTGCCAAAACTTGCTCACGAGGTAATGAGCCCCATTTTTCGAGAGCGTGGAGCAACCCTGCGACTGATCCGGGGACTCCGGAGGCTAGGTGACCGGTAAGGGAGGCCTCTTTGAGGCCTCGGTCATGGGCGTCGCTGTACATCGTTTCCGAAGCTGCAAGGGGTGCAGTTTCTCGGAAATCGAGGGCCACCGATTCGTTGCTGGAGTTTTCTCTTCCGATCGAGCCGACTAGAAACCCTCCGCCGCCCAAGTTCCCTGCGGCGGGAAATGTGACAGCGAGAGCGAAGCCAACACCGACGGCCGCATCGACGGCATTACCTCCAGCATTCAATAGATCCCTGCCAACGCGTGCGGCTTCACCTTCAGCAGCGACGACCATTCCTTTGCCAGGATTTGTAGATTTATTGAGTGAATCAGCGGCGGTTGCCATCCTGCTTCCTTTCAAGAAATGTGGGGACGGAAAGTACCTCAGTTTTGCCATCGCGAGTCAGCGCTTGATGGAACCCCTCTTGCATCGATCCCGCTCCGGTCACTCCATCTGCCCTGATAGCGACGAATGCGGCTTGAACATCTCGACCCTTGGGTGAGCGGCGTGCGATTCTGTCGAGGGTTTCGGCGATGGCCTCCTCCGGGGAGGCACCTTTCCGCATCCACTCGACCACTAGGAAGCTACCACAGACCCGGGTAATTTCTTCCCCGTCGCCGGTTGCGACACAGCCGCCAGCTTCGTCATCAGCATAGAGGCCATGGCCGAGAAGTGGCGAATCTCCTACCCTTCCAGGGTGTTTCCAGGCGAGGCCGCTAGTGGTGCACGCGACGCATATATGGCCATTCGAGTTGAGCAATACCAAGCCTAAAGTGTCATGCCCTTCGACTGGTCCCTTTCCATCAGGATGTTTCTTTAGCCATCTCTGATAGGCCTCTTGGGCTTTTTCAGAAAGAGTCTCTTCGGTGGGGAATCCTTGATCCGTCGCGAAACTTCTTGCCCCGTCACCGACCAGAACCAGGTGAGGTGAGTGATCGAGTACAGCGCGCGCTACTTGAATCGGATGCCGATATCCCTGTAGAGAGCAGACAGCCCCACTTTCAAAGGTACGACCATCTTGAATCGCGGCGTCTAATTCGACGATTCCTGCCCGGTTTGGTAACCCGCCATAACCGACACTTTGAATCGCTGGATTAGCCTCCGCAGTCATCACTCCTTTTTCGACGGCATCGAGGCTCGATCCGCCAGCCGCAAGAGTGTCTAGGGCTGCCTGGTTTGCAGCTTTGCCGAAGGGCCAAGTCGATATGAGGACAACTTCTCCAGTTGAGTGAAGCTGTCCAGACTCATGTCCCTGGAGACCTGTGGATGCGAGAAATCCGGCACCTGCAGCTGCGCCCCGAAGAAGAAAGTCTCTACGATGCATGTGGTCGCCCTTTCCTGGTTCTGAAAGTTTCATCGAACTCTTCTTCTCGGGCAACCCTCGCCTGGAGTCGATCCGGAGGCTAGGATCAGCCGCCGGAGGAAACATGCGACTTGATCTCTCTCTCTTGAATGAACATCAGCGTGAAGCCGTCGAATATGGTGATGGGCCTCTCTTGGTCCTTGCAGGTGCAGGAACAGGAAAAACTCGGGTGATCACCTATCGAATGGCTCACCTGATGGCTCGCAGATCTGTGCCCGGTGACAGGATTTTGGGGTTCACCTTCACCAATAAAGCTGCCAGGGAAATGCGTGAGAGACTCGAGAGGATGTACCCGGATCTCGATCCGAGTCCTCTGCTCTCTACCTTTCACAGTTTTGGGCTTCAATTTCTCAGGGAGGAATATCGCCATTGCGGAATAAGGTCACGATTCCCCATCTATGACGATTCCGATACGAGATCTGTTCTTCTGGAGATCCTTCGTGAAATCGGTGGTCTAAATGCTGCAGAAAAAGACGTCGATACAGTTCGTGCACAGATCTCCCGTTGGAAGATGAATTTTATCTCTCCAGAAGTGGCTTTGGACAACTCAGTCGATGATCTCGAAGAGCTCCAAGCTCGTGCGTATCTTAGATACAAAGACAAAATGAGGGGGTTCAACGCAGTCGATTTTGACGACTTAATTCACCTCCCTGTTCTGCTATTGGAAAATAATCCGGAGGTCAGAAGCCGCTGGCAGCAGAAGTTTGACCATCTCTTGATCGATGAGTATCAAGATACCAATTCTGCCCAATATCGATTTGCTAGGGCATTGGTCGACGATAGGCAAAACCTTTGTGTCGTCGGAGATGACGATCAATCCATCTATGCATTCAGGGGTGCAGAAGTCGAAAAAATTCTTTCCTTTAATAAGGATTTTCCTACGGCACATGTGGTCACATTGGAAAGTAACTATCGATCGGTATCTTCGATTCTGGATGCTGCGAATGAAGTCATCGCAAAAAACCCACGGCGGCATTCAAAGAGACTCGTTTCGATGAGGGGAGCTGGAGATCCGATACGGTTATCGATCTATGACGGTGAACAAGAGGAAGCCTCATCGGTGGTATCGATGGTGCATAAGTCTCGCCAGATGGGTTTATCGCTGGCAAAGCAGGCCATCTTGCTACGGTCAGCGATCCAAGCTCGACCCTTTGAAGAAAAGCTCCGGTTTTATGACATCCCTTACACGATCATCGGAGGTCGCAGCTACTTTGATCGCAGGGAAATTAAGGATGCACTTTCGTTTCTGCGAGCGTTGGTCTTTCCTGAAGATGATATTGCTCTTCTGCGTATCCTCAATGTTCCCAAGAGAGGTTTTGGAAAAGCTGCTCGCGAAGTGATCGATGAAATTTCGAGAAATCGGGGGTTGTCTGTGCAGGCGGTCTTGGAAAATGACGAGTTGATGAGTGCGGCTTCCCCAGCTGGGCAAAAAGGGGCAATCAAGCTGATGACTGCGCTGAAAGAATCACGGGCAGAGCTTAATCACGATGGGAAGTTTGCTCTAGTGAAGGTTCTTGAACAGGTCGATTACGATTCTCATCTGAAGGAGATTTCAGCAGGGGATGCGGCAGATCTGGAAGCTCGAAGAACTGCCGTTGAAGGGTTATACGAGTCAGTCGCCAGGTTTGAAGGGAATCACGGTCAAGGAAAACTGGATCAATGGTTACGGGAGATCTCCCTCGACTCTGACAAAGACGCTGAAAACGGGGGTGAGGTTCTGACGCTGATGACTTTTCATGGAGCTAAAGGATTGGAATTTCCTGTGGTCCATCTCGTCGGTGTTGAAGATGGATTGATTCCCCATCGAAGAGCGATAGCGGAGGATCCGGAAAAGGGGGAAGAGGAAGAGCGCAGATTGATGTACGTCGCAATGACACGGGCGATGGATCAATTGCACATGTCGATGGCACGTACTCGTCGAAGGGCTGGCCGAGACATGGAATGCGAAGAGAGTCGCTTTCTAGCTGAAATTCCTGAGGGAATGATCTTGAAGGAGGAGATTCGGGAAGAGGATCGACCGCCGGTTACCGGAGAGGAAGCAAGATCTCGACTTGCTCAACTTCGCCAACAGTTGGCAGATCAGTAGGGGTGAGATTTTGAGATTAGATTAAACCGGGGTTATTTATTTAGCGCTGAAGGACGTCATTCACATTGATGGAAGGACTGGGGTCTCCAGCGACGCCTTGGCTTAGCAAGATCAAAAGCGCTGTCACGAAGAGGATCAAGATCCAGCGTCTTGTGTGTGTGTATTCCGGGGCACTGATCGGAGCACTGATCGGTGACTGTGGAATGGGTTCTTCTTCGGTGGGTAGAGCTGGTTTAGGTGCAGGAATTTCCGGAGCTGGGGTTATCGGAGCAGGGGTTACCGGAGCAGGGATCGACTGCACGGGCAGAAGTTGTGGCGGTTGACTGACAATTTCTCGCCACTGCTGCTCACGGCTTGGGTTTGCCGTTGGCTTGGAGGTGGTGTTAAAGCCATCCTCGCGTGGTTCTGGTGTCTTTTCCGTATCCATGGATCCTCCGCCTAAAATCTCCACTTAGTGATAGATCGGCACTGTGGCAGCAGGACTTGAGGCCCTTTTTCTGTCTTTCTGGGTGATGTTGCCGCTATTCTTGTAACCATTGGCGTTGCGCCAACGCTGTCGGCATCCGTCCCCAGAGGAGGGAGTGCTTGCAGCCAGGGAAATGAGGGTCGAAGTGTCTGACAGCCTAAGAATCGGCCGTGAGGTGATCGAGCAGGAAGCCAAGGCTCTCGAAGCGCTGGCACAATCCCTGGGATCCGATTTTGAAGATGCCGTGAAAATGTTGGCTTCTACTGCCGGCAGAGTGTTGGTCTCCGGTGTCGGCAAAAGCGGGAGTATTGCCCAAAAGGTAGCGGGTACCTTGGCCAGTACTGGGACTCCTGCGTTGTTTCTCCATCCGATCGAGGCCCTCCATGGAGATCTCGGAGTCGTGGGCCAGGAAGATGTGCTGATCGCTTTGTCAAAGAGCGGTCACACTGAAGAGCTGGTTCGTTTTCTCAAGCATTTCAAGCGTATCGGTGGAGAGATTATTTCCATTTGTGAGTCGTTGGATTCTCCGATCGCAAGATTGAGCAGTGTTGTGGTTCAAATCCCTGTTGTTGGCGAAGCGGGGCCTCTTGCATTAGCACCAACGACAAGTGCTGTCATGCAATTGGCAGTGGCTGACGCGCTTGCCATGAGTCTTCTCGATGCGAGGGGATTTACTGCTGAGCAATTCGCCCGTTTTCACCCAGAAGGTTCACTCGGTCGTCGACTGCTGGTTCGTTGTGATGATCTTCTTCACGAGGGGGATCAGCTGCCGGTGATCGATGAAGAATCTTCGGTGCCAGATCTTCTTCTGGAGATGAATAGCAAAGGGCTAGGCCTTGCCTGTGTCGTCGATTCTGCGGGGGTTTTCAAGGGTGTATTTACTGACGGTGATTTACGAAGACTGCTTTCCCAATGCGAATCGCCTTTGCAGCTAAGTGTTGCCCAGGCATGGCAGAACAGTCGTAGGGAAGATTCGGAGACTCCTGCTCCAGTGACGATCACTGCAGAGAGTTTGGCTGCAGAAGCGCTGGGGCTCATGAGAGATCATCGGATCACCTCATTGGTAGTTCTTGAGGATGATGGGAAACCGCGAGGGATTGTAAGAATGGTTGACCTATTGAGGGAAGGGATCCAAGAGCCCACGACCGGTCAATGACTGCGTGCAGCGGATCATTTCCTTTGCTATGAAGACAAAAAAAATGCGGTCGCCGGGTTTCGGCGACCGTATTTTTTTAGGACAGAGCTGGGTTAGTTACGAGGAAGGTAACGTCTTCCACGATCACTGGCCTCTGCGCTGGGCATTTCAAAGGTGGAGACGTTGGAGGCATCGCCTCCTTCCATTCGATCGGTTCCATCCCAGCCTTTGATCAGGTCAGCGACAGTCGTCGTTTCGAGTAGTTTTTCCGAGAGGTCCCAGATCTCTGCCCACTTTTGCTCAAGTGGGGGAGGTGCACTTCCACCAAGCAGACAATATTTTTTGCGCGATTTTCCTTCGATTCCCTCGACCACATTTTTTAAAGAGATCTGTTCTGGAGGAACTGCAAAGAGGAAGCCGCCACCCGGTCCCCGATTACTCTTGAGGTATCCGGCACGGACGAGAGGTTGAAGCATCTTGCGCGTGAAATGCTCGGGAAGATTCGCTTCTTCACATAATTCAACAACAGTTCTTGGAATCGCAGGATTTTGAGCCATCAATTGAAGGCAGCGTAGAGCGTATTCAATTCCGCGGGAGTACAAGTGAGTCATCGATTGACTTTCTAGGATATCAAAAACCAGTCTCTCTGAATGGGCCTCAGAAAATCTGAGTGGGCCTCAGAAAAACAGTCGCCTGCTTCCTGGCAGACTCTTCCATGAATTCAAAAGTACACCTTGGACACCCCTGCTCGACTGAGAATCGGATTAAAGAGGGTAAAGTTCAGAAACAATAGTGGACACGTGCGTCCGCTATAGGGCTGGCGCTCTGACCGGCAAACTGAAAGCATTTAGCGTTAGCTTCCCATATGCGGATAGCGGTGATCAGTCGGGGGGGCCAAGTTTTCTTTCACGGTGCGGGGGGCGATCCAGCGCAATAGATTCAAAGCTGAGCCTGCTTTGTCATCGGTACCGGATGCTCGAGCTCCACCAAAGGGCTGTTGGCCGACCACTGCGCCCGTTGGCTTGTCGTTGATATAAAAGTTGCCCGCGCTGTAGCGCAATCGATTTGAAACTTTGTCGGCTGCCAACCGGTCGGAAGAGAAGACCGCCCCCGTCAGTGCATAGGGACTGGTCGAATCGACCAAGTCGAGGGTTTCTTCAATTTGATCATCTTCATAAACATGGACCGACAACACTGGCCCGAAGAGTTCTGTTTCCATCGTTTCGGACTTTGGATCTTGGCACTCGATGATCGTTGGGCTGACAAACCATCCCTTTGAATCGTCACACTCACCACCGCAGATGATTTCGCAATTCGAGTTTTCACGAGCACGCTCGATGGCATCACGATTGCGTTCAAACGCACCACGATGAATGACTGCACCCATAAAGTTGCTAAAGTCGCGAACGTCTCCCATGGGGATGGATCGAGTTGTTTCTACCAAAGATTCCTTTAGTTGGGGCCAGAGTGATTTTGGCGCGTAAAGTCGACTTGCTGCCGAACACTTTTGCCCTTGGTACTCAAATGCACCGCGAATCGTCGCTGCACTCAACGCCTCAAGGTGGGCACTCGGATCAGCGAAGATGAAGTCTTTGCCGCCAGTCTCGCCAACGATCCTCGGATAATTGCGGTAGTTTTCAAGGTTGCCTGCGATCTGTTGCCAAAGTTGGCGGAAGATCTGAGTTGAACCCGTGTAATGGATTCCGGCGAAGTCCTGATTGGACAACGCTTCATGGGTCACTGCGACAGGATCGCCAGGTACGAAGTTGATCACGCCAGCCGGTAACCCAGCTTCCTCCATGAGCTTCATCGATACCCAATTGGAGAGAACGGAATGCTCGGAAGGCTTCCAAACCACCGTGTTGCCCATGAGGGCAGGGGCACAGCATAGATTTGCCGCTATCGAAGTGAAGTTGAAGGGAGTTACCGCATAAACGTAACCTTCGAGTGGGCGGTGATCGACGTGGTTCCAAATGCCAGGAGGGTTGATCGGCGGCTGCTCCAAGGGGATTTGTTCAAGTGCGTAGTAGTTGTTGAAACGAAAGAAGTCGATCAACTCGCAAGCAGCATCAATCTCTGACTGAAAGACTGTCTTTGATTGCCCCAACATCGTCGAGGCATTGATTTCATTGCGCCAATGACTCCCCTGCAGGAGAACAGCTGCCCGTTCCATGACTGCAGAACGGACTTGCTGGGAAGCCGCTGACCAGTCTTTCCATGCAGTTTGAGCGGCGGCGATGGCTTGTTGAACAACTTCGGGAGTCGCGCAATGCCAACGTGCGATTACATGGCTGTGATCATGGGGGGAGCGTTGTTCACGGATTTCGCCGGTGAAAATTTCTTTTCCCCCGACGATGCAAGGGATCTCGGGAACCTCGCCCGCCATCGAATCGAATCGAGATTCGAGGGAGGCGCGCTCCTTTGATCCGGGAGCGTAGTCGAGGATAGGTTCGTTGTCGGGAGTTCCGGGGTTGAAAATGTGGTTTTCCATAAACGGATCCTGCTCTCTGTGTTTCTTACCAGAAGGGCCCTATCTGTGGTCCCTCAGCTTCCCGTCGATCGAATTGATCGGGCATTAGAGCCCTCAGTGAGCAAGGATGCCACCGTTCAATCCCGGTTCGGTTGCCGGGGAAAGGGGGGCTGTTAACTTGTATTATGAGTAAAGTAGCTACCAGAAGATGCCTTGAGGAAAGGAACCTCAAGCACAGGTGGTATACGGAAAGCCGGAGGGATTTCATGACAGATCAAATGACCCGACTTCTGGATTCCGGGGATCTTTTCAGAGATCGACACGTGGGGCCTCGTGAGGCAGATATCGCCGACATGCTCAAGGTGATCGGAGTCGATTCCCTGGAAAGCTTGATCGACCGGGCAGTTCCCGAATCGATCCGATTGGGCAAGGACTTATCGCTCCCAGATCCCGCGACGGAAGCGGAGGTTCTCAAAGAACTCCAAGATCTGGCTACGACCAATGAGCAGTTCCGTTCACACATCGGAACCGGTTATCACGATTGCATCACTCCTCCGGCGATTCAGCGGGGAATCCTCGAATCTCCGGGCTGGTATACGGCTTATACTCCATACCAACCTGAGATTAGCCAAGGGCGACTGGAAGCTCTTTTGAATTTCCAAACGATGGTGTGTGACCTCACTGGAATGGAAGTCGCCAACGCCTCGATGCTCGACGAGGGAACCGCAGCTGCAGAAGCGATGACGATGTGCCATCGAATTCAAGACAAGGCGCGCCGCGGAAAAGATTGCGACCTCTTCTTTGTTTCTGAGAAGTGCCACCCGCAAACCATCGAGATTGTTCAATCTCGGGCAGAGCCATTGGGGATCGAAATCGTCGTTGGTGATCACGAAGACTTCACCTTCCCTGCCAGGTGTTTTGGAGTGCTGTTGCAGTACCCTGACACCGATGGTCGGATCGTCGATCTGAATGGCATCAGTGCCAGGGCACATGAGGTCGGAGCGATGGTAGTAGTCGCAGCAGATCCTCTTTCCCTGACCCTGCTGACTCCTCCTGGTGAGATGGGCGCAGACGTCGCAGTCGGTTCGACGCAGCGTTTCGGAATCCCGATGGGATTCGGTGGTCCCCATGCCGCATATCTTGCCACCCTTGAAAAGCATCAGCGACAACTGCCTGGCCGACTCGTTGGAGTATCGAAGGATGCTCAAGGCAAGGAAGCGCTGCGGCTCGCATTGCAGACGCGTGAGCAGCACATTCGTAGGGATAAGGCGACGAGTAATATCTGCACTGCGCAGGTGCTATTGGCCGTTTGTGCGGGGATGTATGCGGTTCACCATGGGCCTGAAGGATTGCGCAGGATTGCCAACAAAGTGCGCCTGCAAACAGAGATTTTGGCGCGCGGGCTTACCGATCTGGGGCACGACGTCTTTGAGACTGTTCGCTTCGATACGGTCAAGGTTGTTCCCGCGAATTTGGGAGCGACTGAAGTTAGAAATCGCAGTGAGTCTGCGAATCGAAACTTCCGTTGCTACGAAGATGGCTCGATAGGGATCACGGTCGATGAAACGACGCTCAGGGAAGATCTGTTGTCAATTTTGGAAATCTTTGGAGCGACAGCAGGATCTCTCGATTTAGATGCGTTAGCGAGCTCAGTAGATCTAGAGCTGCCAGAGATCCACGCACGCAAAAGTGCGTTCCTCGAGCACCCGGTCTTTCACTCTCACCGCAGTGAAACCGAGCTGATGCGCTACATGCATCAGCTCGAAACCCGTGATCTCGCCCTTAATGCAGCGATGATCCCTTTGGGTTCTTGCACGATGAAGCTGAATGCGGCAACGGAAATGTTCCCAATCCTTTATCCAGGATTTGCAGGGATTCATCCGTTTGCACCTGAAGAACAAACCAAAGGATATCAGGTCTTGATCGATCGCCTTGACCAATGGCTTTCGGAGATCACCGGTTTTGATCGAGTGACGATGATGCCCAATGCCGGATCTCAGGGAGAGTATTCAGGGTTGATGGTGATCAGAGCTTATCATCAGTCCCGCGGGGAAGATCACCGTGACGTGTGCATCATTCCGCAATCCGCTCACGGCACTAACCCTGCTAGCGCGATCATGGCTGGCATGAAGGTTGTGGTGGTGGGCTGCGATGATGCCGGCAACATCGATTTAGACGATTTGAAGGCGAAAGTAGAGAGTCATCGAGAGCAGCTCTCAGCATTGATGGTGACCTACCCCTCAACCCATGGTGTCTTCGAGACCTCAATCCGCGATATCTGTGACATGGTGCACGAAGCGGGAGGCCAGGTTTATCTCGACGGTGCAAATATGAATGCCATGGTTGGAATTTGCAGACCAGGCGATTTTGGTGCCGACGTATGTCATCTGAATCTTCACAAGACCTTCTGTATTCCCCACGGGGGAGGGGGCCCAGGTGTTGGCCCCATCGGCGTCGCAGCACATTTGTCACCATTCCTTCCTGGGCATCCGCTGAGAAGCACCGGGGGAGACCAAGGAATCGGTGCGATTTCTGCCGCACCTTTCGGTAGTGCCACGATTTTGCCGATCAGTTACGCCTACATTCGTATGATGGGGACCCCAGGTCTGCTTCATGCCACTCGTATCGCGATTTTGTCTGCGAACTACCTCGCCTCTTCTTTGGAAGGCCTCTACCCGATTCTGTTCAAAGGAGAAAATGGCCTGGTCGCCCATGAGTGCATCGTCGATACGCGAGTGTTGAAGTCGGAGGCGGGTATCACCGTCGACGACGTGGCGAAGAGATTGATCGATTACGGTTTTCATGCACCAACGATGTCATGGCCAGTCGCTGGGACATTGATGGTCGAACCAACTGAGAGTGAACCGCGAAAAGAACTCGACCGATTTGTCGAAGCGATGCGTGGAATTCATGCTGAGGCAAAATCAGTACAGAACGGTGATTTACCAGCGGATGACAATCCTCTTTGCAATGCTCCGCATACAGCAGCTGTCGTAATAACCGATGAGTGGGATCACCCGTACACCCGAGAAGTTGCTGCATTCCCCAGTGCGCATACTCGTATTAATAAGTTTTGGCCTGCTGTTGCGAGAGTCGATCAAGCATACGGTGACCGAAACCTCGTGTGTTCTTGCCCGCCGGTAGAGGAATACTCCGACACTCCCTAAAGGGGCCTTCAATAGTTTTACATTTGCCGTGTTACGCTTTTGGCGTAGCACGGCATTTTCATGAAGTGGCGTCTGTTTCGATCAGTCCTTCATGGAGCGCTCTGGTTCCCCGAACCAAGTCTTCCTCTGAGACTACACAAGTGATCACCAGATTTGAACTGGAGATCAGGTCGAGGTTGATTTGTTGGTCAGCGAGGATGCGGAAGATGGAGCCGGCAATTCCTGCTTCCCTGGAGATGCCTTCGCCGATGATGTTCAACAAGGCGACACGTTCATCGATCATCCAGTTTTCTCCGCCAACCTGCTTCACCAGTTCATCTAACTGCTGATCTTCGATGTGAGTGTCTCCAGGAACGACGAAGGTGATGTCATTGTTGCCTGCATGGCTCTGGGCTTGAACGATGAGGCGAACATTGACGCCCAGTTCTCCGAGAGCTCCGAAGATATTCGCAGCCACACCTGGCGTATCTGGAACTGAGACGAGAGAGATTTTTTTAACGTTGCGGTCATCGGTGACCGCTCTGATCTCTACTTTTTCCATGTCATCTTCCTTTCGGCTGATCCTGGTTCCCGGAGTGTTCCGTGTCGCAGAGGCGACCACTAGAGGAACCTGAAATCTGCGAGCCATCTCAACGGATCGGCCGTGCAGAACTCGGGCACCCAGATTTGCCATCTCCAGCATCTCGTCATAACCGAGTGCCGTGATTTGACGGGCACCATCGACAATTCTTGGGTCAGCGGTAAAGACTCCGCTGACATCCGTGAGGATTTCACACAACTCAGCGTCGAGGGCAGCGGCCATCGCCACCGCACTGGTATCTGATCCACCGCGTCCAAGAGTGGTGATCTCATCCTGTTCGTCTTGTCCTTGAAAGCCTGCGAGGACAACGACTTCATCCTTGGCGAGAGCAGAGACGATACGATCGGGGTCTATGCGCAAGATCTTTGCTTCTGAGTGCTGGGTATCGGTGAGAATCCCTCCTTGGGATCCAGTGAATGAGCGGGCGGCGATTCCCTTTTCATGAAGTGCCATCGACAGCAATGCCATCGACTGCACCTCACCAGCAGATAAAAGAACATCCAGCTCCCGGTCTGGCGGATCGTTTGAGATCTCTCTGGCGAGGGAGAGGAGGCGATCGGTTGTATCGCCCATTGCGGAGACGACACACACCACATGAAACCCGGAAGTTTGGCGCTCGACGATTCTATCGGCGGCATTTTGGATCAGCGAAGGAGAGGCGACACTGGTGCCACCAAACTTCATCACATGAATCGGTTTTTTGAGCTCGGTGGGGTTCATGTCAATTCCTCCCACTGAATACCAGAGTGATCGACTTGTAGGCCGAGAACTCGTGAGGCGATGTCGCAATGTTCCAGCGCTGCGACAGCGGAGCTCACTCCATTTCCTTTGAGTAACTCCGGGAATGAACTGGTGGCGGCAAAACTTGCCAATGTGGGTCCAGCTCCAGAAAGCCAAGAACCAAGCAAGTGCGAATCACCGCGCAATGCACAGAGTGCTTCAGTGAGTCCGGGCACCAGAGGCAACCTGTAAGGCTCGTGCATAGTGTCAGTGCATGCCTCGGATAAAAGTCTGGTGTCAGATTCCTCCATGCTTCGCAGCAACAGAGCGAGAGCCGCCATGTTGGTGGTGACAGCAGAGGTTTCATGGGCTACAGGAAGTGCAGCTCGGGCCTTTGAGGTTGCAAGTTCGTGTTCAGGAATGACGACGATCACTCCCAATGATTGTGGGCAAGGAATTGCTTTGCGGGTTATTCCTGAGCCTTGCTCCTCGAAGCAAAACTGTAAGCCTCCGTAGACAGCAGCAGCAGCGTTGTCGCCGTGGCCTTCCCTGCATGTCAGTTCTTTGAAGAGCTCTGATCGATTCGAGATGGATCCATCTCTCAACAGAAATCCCGCGGTCAGCCCGGCGCCGATCGCTGCCGCGCTGGATCCTAGCCCACGGGCCATCGGAATCTGGCTGTCGATCTTCCAATGACAATTCTGTGCCAGGTCTCCGGCGATTTCTTGAGCGGTTGCGACGATCAAATGAGACTCATCGGTTGGAACCTGATGGGCTCCTTCACCGGAAACCTCGAGCTGAAAGGTGTCTGAAGGAGTCACGGTAAGATTCAAATGACAATCGAGAGCGAGCCCGAGGATATCAAATCCCGGACCGAGATTGGCGCTGGAGGCTGGAACCCGAATCTTCCACGAGGTCATCAAAGGCCCATTCTCTGGCGTAATGAATCGAGGTCAGAAGAAACCGGTGGGGGGATATCGAGTCCTGCGATGGCCCTCTCCGGATCTTTGAGTCCATGGCCTGTCAATGTGCAGACGACGACTCCGCCTTGCGGGCAGATTTCCAATCCGGCACGGTGGCGTGCCAATAGACCTGCGACACTGGCAGCACTGGCGGGTTCACAGAAGACACCCTCCTTCGCAGCTAAGTGTGCGTAGGCCTCAAGGATTTGTTCATCGGAAACGGCGCTGATTTCACCTTCAGATTCTTTGATGGCAGTGGTTGCTCCTTGCCATGAAGCGGGATTACCAATGCGGATCGCAGTCGCGATCGTCTCGGGGTTTTCGATGGGTTTGCCGTGGACGATGGGGGCTGCACCTGCAGCCTGACAACCGAACATTCGCGGTGCCGAATGGATCACGCCTTCTTCGTGGTATTGACGATATCCACGCCAAGTAGCCGTGATATTTCCAGCATTTCCCACAGGTAAGAAGTGGGTGTTGGGAGCGGCACCGAGGGCATCGACGATTTCAAAGGCGACCGTCTTTTGTCCTTCAATTCGGTAGGGATTGAGAGAATTGACGAGGGTGATTCCCTCCTTCTCTGCGATCTCGACTACGAGTTGTAAAGCTTGATCGAAGTTTCCTTCGATGGGGATCACCTTTGCTCCGTGGACTAGGGCTTGTGCTAGCTTTCCTGCTGCAACTTTGCCTGCAGGTAAAACGACGTAGCACGGAACACCAGCGCGGGCGGCATAAGCTGCGGCTGCTGCGGAGGTGTTTCCGGTGGAGGCGCAAATGACCCCACGACACTCTGATTCCATCGCTTTCGAGACGGCGAGAGTCATTCCTCGATCCTTGAAAGAACACGTTGGGTTGAGCCCCTCAAACTTAAGGAAGACACTTCGCTCTTCCCCCAAAATTTTCGAGAGGGCAGGTGCGGGGATAAGCGGAGTCGATCCCTCTTCAAGGGAGATCACCGGCGTTTCCAGATCGACAGGGAGTCGATCTCTGTAGCGTTCGATGAGTCCTGCCATCGGTTCGTCTCCTTTTACCTATTCCTCGATACGTATTCGAACCGGTGCAGAGATATCCCGAAGGTCTTCATCGAGATGATCGAGTGCCCGATCGAGTTGAGGGGTTTGCACCGGGTGCGTCAAAATTTGAACCGGAACACTGTCGTGCACTTCACTGAGATTTTCACTCTGTTCGAGTGCGGCGATGCCGACCTCTTCAGAAGCCAAAGCACCTGCGACCCTGGCGAGAACACCAGGTCGATCGGGGACCTCCAGACGCAGGTAGTGACGTGCTTGTCTCAACCCGGGGTCGAGGATCGTTGTTTCTTCCCCTGCTGGTAGAGTCGAAGAGGAATCACCCCGTGCAGCTCGCAGAATGTCGGCAACAACACTTCCTGCAGTCGGTTTTCCACCTGCGCCTTTACCTTGAAGCACCAGTGCCCCGAAGGGGTCTGCTTCCAAAAGGATGGCGTTGTCTTCAGCGGTCACGTTTGCGAGAGGGTGTTGTGCAGAGATGAAGCACGGCATCACTCCCATGCATGTTCCACGGCCATTCCTCTCGAGAATGCCGAGTAGCTTGAGTTTGAGATCTTGAGACCAGCCGAAGCTGATATCGATGGGATCGATGTTCACGATTCCCTCGACGCGTAGTTTTTTGACCGGAACTGTATGACCGAGGAGGATCCTCGCCAGTAGGATCAGCTTATGTGCCGAGTCCATTCCGGTGATGTCCAGAGTGGGGTCTGCCTCGGCGAGCCCTGCTTCCTGGGCTTTCTTTAAAGCGTCCTCGAAGGAATGCATCTCCAGTTGATCGAGGATGAAGTTACAGGTGCCATTCAAGATGCCGACTAGCCGATCTACGGGGCCAGCAGGGATTCCTTGTTGCATCACCTGAAGAACGGGAACCGCAGCGGCGACAGACGCTTCGTAGTAGAGACCACGATTTTTTTCATGGGCGAGGTTGAATAACTCTTCCCCATGGACAGCGAGGACAGCCTTGTTGGCTGTGATCACCTCCTTGCCCGTCTCAAGTGCTTCCCGGATCCAGGTGCGGGGGTGATCTTCTCCACCGACTAATTCGACGATGGCATCGATGTCGGGATCTTGGACCGCTTCCATCGGTTCTGTCCCCAACTTTTTGAGTCCGGGAAGTTCAGCAGGAATATGACGGGGGCGATTCAGATCACGGACGACGATTCGATCGACGACGACCCTTCGGCCTGCCCTTGCGAGGCATTCCTTCTGCGTCGAGGAGAGCAGTTCTGCGACCGCTGTCCCAACATTTCCCAATCCCAGTAGGGCGATCCTAAAATCTTCCATCTCTCAGAAGATCGGATTTTCTGGGGTCCAACTGCAACAAAAAACCGGGAGAAAGCCTATTTCTTGGCTGGCAGATCGAGGATGAAGACGTAGGGCTGGCCCTTGAGCTTGAGGCGCTGATTGACGATGACCAGCGGAAAACGGCTCGAACGGTACTTTCCGAGGCTATTTCCCTTGGGATCGAGGAACCGGACAGTGGCCACTTTTTTCGCATCGACCGATATGATGGCCTTGCCCAATTTCTCAGGGAGAGCCACTTCGAGAGGCTTGGTCCCTTTTAAGCGGACCGCTTTCTCTTGTTGAAGCTTCCAGTGGGTGGCTCCTGCCCGACGCAGGTAGTTGCTGTATTTTTTCAGATTTGCGGGAATATCGCCGCTATCGGCACCGCTGACGTGAAGAACACGTAAGCGATCACTGTCCTTTGCCGGATCTTGGCCTGAGGTCGCTGAGGCTTGCGTCGCAGCGACAGTGGAGCAGAGGACGAAAGTCGAGCAGAGGAGAATCAGAAGTGACGCGAGGATCCCCGGGTGTGGTCCGGACTTCCGGAAAAGCGACAGCGGGTTGAGTAGGGTGATAAAGCTGAAGTTCACCGTTCGATCCTAACCATTTGAGAAGATGATCATGAGGACACCGTCGTCGTCACCTTCTTCTTCATGAAGAATGAAACTACCGTCTCCTTCAGGCAAGTCCAGAACCTCGAAAACGACTTCATCTTCGAGGGGGTCCACGGGCCCGGACAAGCCGTCCCGAAGTATCGAATAAACCACACCGACGCAGATCAACAAGGCCGCAGCGGTGGCGATCAGGGTCATGCCCATCGGTTTACTCCTCTGCGGCGAGGGGAGTGCGCCAGCCCTTCGTAGGCCTGTTTCGACCCGAGCCCAATCAAGTGAGCTGGGTGGGGCAATCTCTTGAAGCGGGTCTTGGGAAACCCAAGAATCCACCTCTTCTGCATCCGCTTCGAGCCATTCTCTACAGTCTTCTGACTGGAAGCCCATGCGCCCGAGGAAGGCGATCTCTGCGTCGGTCAACTCCCGTGAGGCAGAAGCTTCGATGAGTTCACGGAATCTGTCAAAATCGTCATCATGACTCATGAACCACCTCCTTCGTTATCAGTCTTACCGCGCTTGCGTCCACCGGGATCCCAATCGTTGGGGAGCGATTCGCGAACCTTTTTTCGTGCATGATAGAGTCGCGACATCACCGTGCCGACAGGGATCCCCATCACTGCAGCGATTTCTCCGTAGGAGAGCCCTTCGTAGCAGTAGAGTGTGAAGACCATTCGGTGGGCGTCTCCCAACTGTTCGACCGCAGCACTGACCGCTTGGGCGACCTCTTCCTGTTCCAATTCTGCTTCCGGTGCAGAGGTCCCCGATCTTCCTGTCCGAAGATCGCGTTTTTCTCCGACTGAGTCCTCGAACACCGATTGTTCCTTGCGCACCTTGCGGCGGCGAATTCGATCGATGCACTGATTGGTGGTGATGCGGTAAGCCCAAGTCAAAAAACGACCCGAAGTATCGAAGCCGTCGAGAGCCTTGTGAATTCGGACGAAGACTTCCTGCGTGGTATCGAGAGCATCTTCGCGATTTCTCAACATACGCATCGACACGGCGAAGATCCTCTCCCGGTGTAATCGGTACAATCCCTCGAAACCTGCGGGGTCGCCGGCGAGGTGAAGTCGAATCAGTCGGCGATCTTCGTCATCCTGTTCGGCATTCACGGCAGCACCCTTGCCTTGTTGACCAGAATTCTCTGGCCTGGTCTGTTCTGGCACGGGGGATGACGGGAGTGATTCCGATTCATTCATGGCGAATCCCAGAATTTCGGCGATTTTTTGAGCTCAAATCTGGTCCCAAAGCTTCCGTTTGGGGAATAAAGCCATTTTCGGCGATTTGAGAGTCGATGACGCTGGCCAATTGCAGCCTTGTGTATTCTGGGGACCAATCCCGGGTCGCCGCCAGGCGTGCCACGTCATCATGTTCGGGTCGGGCGGAGATCAATTCCGTGCCATACCAAGCCAGCTTGATTTGAATCTTTTCTCCAAAAGCCTCGATGCTTTGCGATTCCCTCTTCAGCAAGCTTCTGCGTAAGGATTCGACGCGGATCCCGAGGGTGCCGGTCCAGCGGTGAATCGATCGACAGAGGAGTGCTTCGTCTTGCGGTTTTGCGAGGACTGTCAGTTGATGGCCAGGCCGTGATTTTTTCATATGGATCGGCGATAGAAATGCTTCTAATGCTCCGGCATCGAGGCAGCGGTCGATGATTCCGCCTAAGTCTTCCGCAGGGATGTGGTCGATCACTGTTTCCAATCGGATGACTTGATCACTCTGCGACTGCTCATCTTTGAGCGTGGACGAACTGTTAAACTGGAGCAATCTTACACCATTGACCGGATCCTCCTCCGGTGCGATCCGTTGACCGTAGCCCCAACCTTGTCGCATTAAAATGCCGGAAGAAGCTTCCTCTTGGGAGGTGGCCAGACTCATCAGTAATGCTGCACCAGTCGGAGTTGTCAATTCACGCCCAGCGGGTCCTGCGTGCACCCGTGCTCCGCGCAAGAGTTCGACGACGGCAGGAGCTGGGACCGGAATCAAGCCGTGGGCGGCACGAACTTGGCCATTTCCCAATGGGAGCGAGGAGCAAGTGATGCTTTTTGGAGATAGGTAATCGATGGCGAGGAGGACTCCGAGGATGTCCACCTGGGCGTCGATCGCTCCAACTTCGTGGAAGTGGACCTTTTCTTCAGCGATGCCATGAACAGCAGCTTCCGCTTTGGCGAGCCTGCGATAGACCTCCTCAGCCTTTTCCCGGACCCATTGGGGCAATGAGGGTTGTTTGAGAACCGCTAGAAGATCGGGCAGGGTCCGATGGGGAGGGGAAGCTTCGAGGGGGGTGACTCGAGCCCCGAGCCCGACGATTCCACGGCGATTTTCAGCCACAAATTCGATCTCGTGGGGGGGTAAAATCGCAGCCAAGGGCTCCCGAATGATCTTCTCGGGGACCCCCAAATTGACGAGGGCAGCGAGCAGCATATCCCCGGCGACCCCGCGACTGGCGTCGATGAAGAGCTCTGTGGGACCTTCTTCGATGTGGCTGTAATTGCTTAAGTCCTTTTGATTCATGGGTTTGTGGAAATCCCTTCAAAACGGACCACCCCCCATGTGCTAGCCCCGCCAGAGTTAAAATGCAACCTCTTTGCCGGCGATCTTCGAGGCTTGGTACCCCTCCGAGAGATTTGGGCGACCCCTTTGAGTTGCGGCGATGTCTCGACAACGGCGAGGTCCTATGAGACAACATGGACTGCTCTCGATGGACTTGGGAGCTCCGGAGTCGTTCCGATCGGTGGATTCTGGTGCTGCTGTGTCGTCTTTCGAGGGTGGAAAGAAATGAAGAGTCGGTCAATACCGTTGCTTTTTGCCGGTGGATAGACAGTGTCGTGCGAGGATAAGCACGACACTGTCCGCTTCCATCCGCATCGGTTTCAGTGTTGCGACCGAACCGAGGAAACCAAGAAATCTACAACTGACGTGCCCTGCAGGAGAAGGTCTCTTCGTGGCAAGGCACAGGAGGGATGAACGAGCATGAACGAGGTGGTCATGAAGCACCGGAGTTGCGGGATTCTCAGAGGAATCCTGATGGCATGCATCGCATTGCTGATTGTAATGCCGGGTCTCACCGGCTCTGTCGACGCACAGGTTCGACCAGATGTGCGTGCACTGTTGGACGAAGGTATCAATCTTTTTCAGCAGGGAAAACTCGACGAAGCACGCCAAAATTTTGAGCGCGCATTGTTGCTGGACATCACCTCCGAGGAAGCCCTTGATTGGGTCGATAAGGTTGGATACGGCGAGTTGATCCGTGTGATCCGCGCTGGCGATGAAACCCTCAGTGGTCAAATGGGAACCCTGTTGCGCCTGACTTCACTCGAGACGAAGCGTCGCTCGATGGATGAGGACGCCATCAACAGTGTTCTCGAGACCTACTTCAGTGACGAAGATCTCCTCGAGAGAACCAAGTTGCTTTACCGTGCCATCAGTGATCACGGTGTGTACCTCCTGCCCGGACTCGTAGAGCGTCTGGGCCAGCCGGAGCAAAAGCTTCGCGTGCTTGCGATTCAGGCGATTACTCGTATTGCAGACGATGCCGTACTCCCTCTTTGTCGCAGTCTTCACGCTTCCGAGCAGGGAGTCGTCATGGGTGCGGTCGCCGCTCTGCAGAAGATTGGCCACCCGGTATCCGTGCCTTCCCTTCGTTGGCTCGCTGAGTCCACTGGAGATCCGCTCGTTCGTGCCGCTGCCAATGCTGCCGCCGACTCCATCATTCCAGGAAGCAGTGGTCGTGAGGCTTACGGTTTGTTGACCGATCAAGCTCATGCATTCAGCAACGACGGTGGCAAGATGGTTCGCACTTACCACGATCCAGTACTGTGGATGGCGGACGGTGGGAACTTGGCTTGGAAATCGGTAGAGGGTTGGGAATTGAACGAGCTTCGTGCAGAGCAGTTCCTTGCTGATGCTCTCTCCTTGAACCCGAGTGGTGCCGCCGCAATGGCTTTGAATGCTTGTAACCAGATGGCCCGTTGGAGTGAGTACCGCGACGTGAGTGCGGTCATCTCCAATCAGGTTGAATCGGGTGACGCAGACGAGTCGGAGCTTTCCAACCTTCGTGGACGTGAGTTGGAGATGCAGCGTGTCCGTTCTTCTGCATACTCGATGACCCCTGAAGTCGTCGACGCCGCCGTTGAAATC
>NHDG01000073.1 GCA_002167285.1 Planctomycetia bacterium TMED53 | reverse complement strand
CCGGAGAGGAGCTCTCCGATGCAGATGGGATCTAACTCCATCACCTTCGGTGGTTGCTCAAACAGGCCTTCCAGCGGTTGGTCCATTGCTTTCCCTATTTCTTGCGTTTTGTGTGCTTCTCGATACGTCAGAATCCACTGCGTGGAGAATTTTGGGGAAAGTACTCCAGCTACGGCGATTTCGAGACGATGAAGAGAAGGAATACCGATCGTCGGTACTCGAGAGACCTGAAGGACGATATCGCCATGGAATCCGCTTCGAACCCACTTTCTACAAAAGATTGCTCATTGATGGTGGTCAGCAAAAAAGAGGAGTTTTGTATCCTCTACGACCAGAACGATTTACCTGGTCTCTGTGAAGAATTGCTAAAAATGGGTTCCCCAGCCCCCCGAACCCTTGATGAAGCAGCTCACCTCGACGAGGAAGAGCTGACAGTGGATCACTTCAGAGCTGTGGTCCGAGAACTGATTTCACGGATGCACGGCAACCTCAGGTAGCTTTTCCACAATTTACTCACAATCACTCCACGAATCGACGCGATCGCGTACACATATCGCGGATCGACTTCAAATTTTTTTCCGGACTTCATAGGATCATTTCCAAGGGAAATGCCTTCGGGCTGGGAAGATGGTGCAAAGCATGGAGTCCTTCCTCAGGCACCTTGAGTCGGAACGTAATCTGAGTTCGGAGACCTTGCGTGCTTATCGCAAAGATCTCGAGCAACTTCAGGATTTCTTCCAAGTCAAAAATGTATCAGAGTTGGTGGATACCAGTACAGAAGAGGTCCGTCGCTGGCTAGCTCACTTCGGAGAACGTGGCTACTCGCGCTCGACCATCGCCCGCAAATTAGCCTCGGTCAGGGGTTACTTCCGCTTTTTACAGCGTGAGAATAAGTTCGAGGGCCGTTGTGCATTTCTTGAGTTGGACACACCCAAAGTGCCTCGCTCACTGCCCCACTTCCTGACGATTCAAGAGGTGATGCGCCTGCTCGATCAACCTGAAACCGACAGTTATCGCGGACTCAGAGATCGTGCCATCCTGGAAATCCTTTACAGCACCGGGTTGCGAGTCAGTGAACTGGTCGCACTCGACTGGAATAACATCGACAGTAAAATCCGGCTCGTTCGTGCTTTCGGCAAAGGCCGAAAGGAACGGATCGTCCCTATTGGAGAGCACGCACTGCGATCCCTCTTCAGTTACCGGGAGGCGATTCCCAGCCAGTGGATCCCTGAGGATGGCAACTGGGGTCCGATTCCTGTGCTACTCAATCGCTTCGGTAAGCGGATTTCAGACCGTTCGATCCGCAAAATCTTTGACCGCTACGTGGGCAGGGCCGGACTCGACAAGAAAACCAGTCCCCACACCCTCAGGCACTCCTACGCCACTCATTTGGTGGATAGCGGGGCCAACCTACGTGAGGTTCAAGAGCTCTTAGGGCACAAGCATTTGGCGACAACCCAAGTCTACCGTCACCTCACTAACGAGGCGAAATCGGTGGAGTACCAAAAGCATCCCCACAGCAGCTTGCCCGATTCGACCGTTTCCAATTCCTGAAGTGGAAACATGCACTTCGCCTCTACACTTCCAAAGCGCTGAAGTTGCCGCTTCGGTGAGAACCAGATATGCTCAGGTTTCTCCAGCAATCGGACGTACAGGGCTGGCGTAGCTCAGTTGGTAGAGCACAGCTTTCGTAAAGCTGAGGTCACGGGTTCGACTCCCGTCGCCAGCTCCATGATTTTCAGAACCCGCTGCCTTGTGGCTGCGGGTTCATTTTTTGTCATTTTTTTTCGCTATTGGCACTGATCCAGCTGTCGTTCCAGCATCACCTCCCAACGCCTCCCAACGCCTCCCAGAGCCACTTCTCGCTTCAAGGTAAAAAACCATTTAAGATGGACCCCTAGTTTGGGCTTGGACGCCAAAAATCAGGCGTTCCATTTTCTTAAATTCAAATCATTTCCCTGTTTGGGATTTCTTGACCGCCCGCGGGATGGGAGCAATGCGTTGCAAAAAATTATCATAGTCCTCTCCATACTGTTCACAGGTATGAGTCTTCATGCTCAATGTGACCCCGGAGGAGGAATGGGTGGAACCGGCGCAGACGTCATCGTTGGAGAATTGACCGGTACCCAAAGTTACGGCAATGCCGGTGGCTATTACGCATATTCTGTTGGCACCACCTCCTGCAACATCGGAACCGAAGAACTGCTGTGGATCGCCAGTACCAATCAACATCCTGTGATCGGCCAAAACATGTACCGTCTTCGTGACGGCAAATTTGAGCAAGTCGGAATGAGTTGGCTGAAGCACGGATTCACCGCACTGCAAGGGAACACCTGCGGCTGTGGATGCACTTCTTCAGGCTCAGGTTCCCGCCTGGGTGTCGGCTGTTCCGATCCATACGGTGCAAGTCTTAACGGAAGTCAGGGAAGCCTTGGAGCAAGGTCCGAAGTCACCGACCCTGCCAAAGGAGTCTTTACCTATCCACAGACCATGGATCCACCAAACCCTGATTTGACCTCGCGTCGCCTAAGGGTTCGCGCCGATTATCTGACACCCAGTGTGAATCAAAATGCACGTTACTTTGTCGAGGGTCACTACGTCACCCCTGACGATGCCGCCGCAGGCAATCATCATAACAATTGCAGCTATCGTGAAGTCACCGTCTCTACCAGTACTTCGAACCACGCGATCACTTTCATCGGTTCTACCCAAAGACAGCAACCGGCGATCCAAGCTTGGCAAGATGTGGATCCCACCGTCACATTGGTCGATATCCCCGACGGTGAAGACGGATTGATGATCTTGGGATACAAAGTCACTCAACTCACAGCCAATCTTTGGGAATACGAGTACGCACTCTACAACATGGATTCGACCCGCTGTGCGCAGAGTTTTTCTGTACCTTTACTGGGAGTCGTTCCCAGCAATATTGGCTTCCACGATGTCGAATATCACAGTACTGAGGTCTACGACGACACCGACTGGGCGGCTTCCAACAGCAGTGGAGCCATCTCCTGGAGCACTGATACTTTTGCCACCAATGCCAACGCCAATGCCATCCGTTGGGGCACTACCTACAACTTCCGCTTCACGACAACGTCTCCACCGGTCTCAGCGAATGTCACCATTGGGCTGTTTACCCCCGGTGCGACCAACTCGTTGACAGTCGCAGCAGTCGGTCCCGCTGCAGGTAACTTGGATTGCAACAACAACGGCGTTCCCGATGCCGATGAAATCGCCTCTGGCGCGTCCGATTGTGATGGCAACGGCCTCCTCGACGAATGTCAGGATGATTGCGATAACGATGGTATCGCGGATGCCTGTGAATTGATCGCCGGCGCAGCAGACTGCAACAGTAACTTCATTCCCGACTCTTGCGAAATCTCCTCTGGAGCTGCGGATTGTGATTTTGATGGAGCACTCGACAGTTGCGAGCTGGCTCAAGGTACTGCCGACGATTGCAACTTAGATGGCGTGATCGACAACTGTGAAATCGCTGCCGATCCCTCACTCGACTGCGACAACAATGGAGTCCTCGACATCTGCGAAGCCGCAGGAATCTTCACCTTTGAAGAGGTCGTGACACCACCGGCACCGATCGCAGATAACCTTCCACCCGTCGTGCGCACTTTAAGTGTTGCCCAAGCGGGATTAATCGACGATGTCAATGTCCACGTCGAACTGACTCATACATTCATCGGTGATCTCAATATCGACATCTCTGCGCCGGATGGCACTTCGGTGGCTCTGCACTCAGGAGGTGGCGGATCTTCCGACGATATCAACGCCACCTACGATGACGAAACAGGGACAAACACCACTGCTCCCAGCTCACCACTGTCCGCATTGGACAATCTGAGCCCGTTGGGAGATTGGACCCTCACCATCAGCGATAACGCCGGGGGCGATGAAGGAGTCCTTAACTACTGGGGTCTGGACATTGCCGTCGCTGGAGCTGGAATCCCTGATTGCAATAACAACGGCATCCATGACGATTGCGAAATCTCCGCTGCCAACGATTGCAACTCCAATGGCATCATCGACAGTTGTGATATCAGTTCCGGAACCAGTGCTGATGCCAACCAAGACGGTATTCCCGACGAGTGCACCGGTGGTATTGAGTACATCGCCGGAGACTCAAATGCTGACGGAAGTCACGACATCAGCGATGCGGTTCAGTCTTTGCAGTACCTGTTCGGAGGAACTCCCGTCTCTTGCGTTGCGGCATTGAATGTCAACGGCGACTCCCAAGTCGATGTTTCCGATGTGGTTTACACGCTGGTCTTCCTCTTCGACAGCGGTGCGAACCCCGTCGGACCATTCCCTAACTGCGGCCCGGTTGCTCCCGGCCCCCTCAGTTGCACTAGCTTTGATGCATGTCCATAAACCCAGCATCGATTGAAGCTGGATATAAAAAAGTCCCGGATACCGCTTGGTATCCGGGACTTTTTTTAAGTCACTCAAGTGAGAAGTAAGTCAGTCCTATACAGCGACAGACTCGTTGGAGTTCACAGCGACTCTTGATCCATACCTTTGATTCAAGTTATGGAAAACCAATGCCAATGGAATCGCCAACGCAGCAATCCAGCGGAAAGCCATCTTTCCGCCATAAGCCGATGCGGCAACTTCCCCCTGGCCCGCCTCTATTGCGGCAGCGGTGTAGTGCTGGGTGAGAGCGCCAACTCCTGGAACTGCGATGTAACCCACGACCAACATGCCCACGCCTCCCATGAGGCAAAGCCCTAAAGCTCCACTCTTCGGGACTCTCTCAGCGATGAAACCGATCATCGTTGGCCACAAGAAGCACACGCCGGCATAAAAGACGGTCGCAGTAGCAATGATTGAAAATGCACTGCTCGCATAGGTCATCGCGAAGAGGCCCGCTCCACCCAAAACCACGGAACCAAAGAGAACTCCAGTGGGGGAGAATCTCTTCATAAAGTCCCCTGCGAAGTAACGCAAAATCGCCATCAATGCAGCACCGTAGACGAGAACCAGCACTCCACCATTCGACATGAGATTGGCATCGACCATGGCGGGGCCCATCAATGTCTCAATCCAGCGACCAGGCGCCAATTCTAATGTCGCTGTAAGGCCCATGCAGATCAACATCGTCAGGAACAATGGTGATGCGACGGATTCTTTGACTTCTTCGTCAGACACATTAGCGCTGACTCTCTCGGTGACAGGAATCTCCTGTCCAAGGAACAGGTATCCATAGATCAATGTCGGAACCAAGACAAAAGCGAGTTTTGCCTGCATGGCGGTCAATCCGAAGATGGTCCAGACCTCACCTGCTGGAACTGCAGCTGCAGATTGAGTCACCCAGAACCCAAACAGTGCACCGACAATGATTCCGAGTGGCCAAAAGATATGGAACTTGTTCAACCGAACAGTTTTATCCTCTGGGTAAAGGGTCGCGACCAATGGGTTGCAACCCGCTTCGACACAACCATTCCCCAACGCGATGATGGAAGCTCCCATAAACAGCTGGGAAAATCCATCGGCAAAGGTCATCAACATCACACCGAAGATATGGCACATAAATGCCATTTTGATGGAGATGGAGATACCGATCTTTTCGATCACCACGCCGAGCGCGATGATGGCGATGGCAAAACCTCCCAATGATGCCCCACCGATCCAGCCAGCCTGAGTTTCACTAAGGCCGTACTGATTGATGAAATCGGTCATCGAAGCAGTGATCACACCGAAAGCTACCGAGGTAGCGATCAATGCCATACAACTGGCCCAAAATAGACGCGATCGACGTGCGTCATCTGTCACTTGAGTCACGAGTCCCCCTGTTCATCGGTCCTAACCGAAAGAGCGGATTCCCCCCCGCCCATGGCTAACAGTGGGACAAAAATAGACCAATATGTCAATCGGGAACGAAGGAACCGAGGAACACCATTCAAAGAAATCTGTTTGTTAGCGACTTAGTTAATCCATAGAATGCAATCGTGGTTGGAATTATTTCTTTGGAAGAGCTTCTGATCACCAAGACTTTGTCTTCATCTCTATCTTCCCGCGCACGGTTCTAACCCACCGTGCGCTTTTTTAATTGTCTCGATTCTCCAACTCTGACAGCAACTCTGACCATGCCTCTCGCTCCTGAAAGAGGTCATGCTGAGCTGACAGTCTCCCTGAGGCCTCGATCAACTCTTCCCTGAAAACCTCTGATTCCAGCCAGCGCCGTAATAAATTCGCCAACTGAAGCTGATCCCCGACATCGAAGAGACCCGGCCAATCCTCTCCAAGAAGACCCACATTTCCTGGGGCCCGACTGGCGAGAATCGGCAATCCACTGACGAGAAACTCACCGATGACATTCGCTCCCCCTTCATGAATCGAAGGATGGATGAGCAGAGGCCCCTCCGTCATCAATTCGCGAATCTCAGCGATCGAGGCTTCTCTTTTCCAACACCACCGTTGAGCACTACCCTCAAACTGCTCCTCTATCGTTGCAACTTTCTGTTCCCCTTCTCCCTCGAGCAATCCCCCATAGTGACAAATCTCAAGGGGGAGCAATGAGGAAGAAGCTTCGTCTGCCACAAGAGATCTCAACGCATTTACAGGTAACCAGGGATCTTTGATGGGTCGCAAGTGCCCTATCACAACCGCCAAACTCGGATTGATCCGAGTCCTATCCCAATCTACGCACTGAGCTCCCTGGACGATCGTTTGAGTTTTTGCAGACCAAACTTCCCGATACGCCTCTGGAAAATAAGCTTGTAAGCCTTTCGCCAGGGTGACGATGACCTCGGCATCCAAACAAGCACTACGGAAATCAGCAGAGGTTTCACCGTGATCGAGCAGAGGTTGAAAAAGATCGGTCCCACTGACGATGTAAACCAAGGGAACTGTGAAATTCTGCTCTCGTAGTACCTCCAAGGCACGCTGGCAATACCCTGAGTGCAAAGCGATGACGAGATCACTACTGCGTAGATCCTCAATCAGAGCTTCTTCATCGAGGGGAGACTCTCCGCGAACATAAAACGGAGTGACCTCGTGCCCCAGCTGACGCCAATGTCCCTCAAGCCTCACTCTCGTGGTCATGTTGCCTGAAGTTCGTCCGGGGGGAGTGGGGTCGAGAAATAACAGCTTCATTGGATTTCAATTCGAGAGATTATCCAGATCACGATCTGTAGAGACACTCTCCTTTAACGCGGAAACTTGAGCACTGATCGCACCTGCAGCAATCCCCCTCGCTGAGGAATTGATGAATTCGGATAACTCACAGATCTCCGCAAACTCACTATGGCTGAGTAGGTGCCCCGCTTCCGGGATCGTTTTCGAACTGCGGTAGATCAGTCGATGAGCATCTTGTATCGCCCTCCGCACTTCTGCGCTGATTCCCGCCCTACGCAATCCGATGACGTTGACTCCACGGACGACAGCACGATCTCCCGTAGAAAGCATGAAGGACGGGATATCCTGAACCGCGACCGCGCCCCCTCCTAGCATCACCAATCGACCAATCCTACAAAACTGGTGCACTAGAGAGTTCGCCGATAGGAAAGCGTCATCTCCCACTGATACATGCCCAGCCAACGAACAGTGGTTCGCCATGATGACGCCATTTCCCACTTCACAATCGTGGGCGACATGAGCTCCAACCATCAGTAAACATGAAGATCCGATCCGGGTGACTCCTCCAGGTTTCGAGGCCCTGTGAACCGTGGAGTGTTCACGTAAAACACTCTTCTCACCGATCACACATGAGCTCGACTCTTTACCCCATGCTAAGTCTTGCGGTTCGTGGCCGATCACTGCGTACATGTGAATTTCCACGCCCGCTTCGAGAACCGTATTTGGTCCGATGAAGGCATGGGCATGTAGCTTGCAGTCATCCCCGATCAAGGCCCCCTCTTCAACCACGCAATAAGGACCGATCTCTACTCCCGTGCCGATTTGCACGCTTTCGTGGACCACTGCTGTTCGATGAATACTCACGTGGATACTCCTCAGTGCTCGCGACCCTAGGATCAGCTTACTGCCTAAATCAGCTCACTGCCTAATTCAGCCCTGTGCCGCCGGAATCGTATTCTTACGATCCTCGGACCTCACACGAAGCTCTGCAGGGATACTTTGCATATCTTCCCAAACCCACAACCAAGCAGTGCGAACTCTGTGTAGGTAATCCTCAGTAGAATCGGGATCGAGATAACTGTCACGGTCGAGCAGATCTCTCAATGCCAGATCTGCGGCATGGTAGATCTTCAAGTCCCCCTTCTGAAGATTTTCAAATCCCGGGTAGGTTCCCGAAAGTTGAATCGGGCGATCATCTCTCAGCGCATCGAGCAAGTAAGGAACTGCGGGTGCACCCAGGGTGACCATCTGGCGAACAATCTCGTTGTAGGTTCTTCCGTCCAGCTCGTCGGTCAGTGCGTCAAGGAGACCCTGGATTTCCGGATTACCCAGAGCGGTGCCAGTCACCAGACGTCCACCAATCAAAGATGCGGCGCGACGCCGAATATCTTTCTGGGCGAGGGCCAAATCGGTGCGTCCATTCATCAATGGCTCAGGAAACGAAAGATCTTGCAAGTTACTGCCACTGGCATCTTTGAGAGCCCCAGTAAATCTGCCGTGGTACTGGTGCTCGAGGTGTTGGGAAGACCCCTGAAAGTCAAATGTCAAATCCTGGAAGTAATCGCACTGGAGATTGCCAGTCACTTGGAAATCGTAGTTTTCCTCAACCAAGTCAAATCCATGAAGAGCAAGTGTTCGACGAATGATCAAATCAGCGATATTGATCACCGTCTCTTGTCCATCGAGGGTTTCACTTAAATCGACCTTGATCCGAGCTCTGCGCAGAGCTGCCTCTGCTTCGCCTCCTCCTTGGGGAGAAGGATCTCCAGGCTGCACGAATAAGAAGAACACGAATCCTGCGACAATCACCAATAGCAGGAGGAGAGAAGCACTGGCACCGGAATTACCGCCCCAATATGGAACAGCATCACAGTTCTTCTGTGATCGATCTTGGGACTTCGAAACTGCTGGCAAATGAAACTCAATCCACGTCTTCATCAAAGAGCAATCCTCTCGCTCGAGAACTCGATTGGCCCTATCATTCCATGCCGTAAGCGCCATCGATGCAACAGACCTTCTTGTAAGTCGAAGAAGTGGGATCTGCTTGGCGTTTATAACCGTTCTTACAAGCATTCGGCATATCGGTTTTACAGTTATCGGGGAACGACTCTCTAGGCAGGGGAAGGCTATGAATATTCGAACTCTCCCCTTCCTTAAGGCCCATGGAGCGGGCAACGACTTCGTCGTTTTAGATGAAGAAGACGGTCAAATCCCACCAGAGTTAACGCACTGGTCCCGGGTACTCTGTTGTCGAAGAACCGGAATCGGCGCCGACGGTGTTTTGGTGATTCGTCGAAGTGCAGGCGTAATCGCCATGGAGTGTTGGAACTCGGATGGAAGCCGAGCTGAGGCTTGTGGAAATGGACTTCGAGTCATCGCGCGGGTTCTCTATTTGCGAGAGGTTGTCAGTACGATTCACACTGACGCCGGTCCTGTTGCGGTAGAATCGACCCAAACAGAAAGTGGCGATTTTATCGCCAAAACGATTCTCGGCCCTATTACCATCGACGAAGAAGTCAACTTGGACCTTCATGGGGAGATCTACTGCGGTACTCCAGCCAACGTCGGTAATCCGCACTTGGTGTTTGCTTTGGCAGATTTCAATGGAGAAGACCCTGTCCGCCAACTAGGACCAAGTCTTGAATTCAGTGTCCCGGGTCGGGTCAACGTCGGGTTCTACTCCGTTGAGAGTAAAGACCTGGTCCATCTTCGCGTTTGGGAACGGGGCTGTGGGGAAACTCTCGCTTGCGGAACCGGTGCAGCTGCAGCGGTCAGGGTGCTCCAGGCACAAGGGGTGATCGGTCCAAAGGTGGAAGTTCGAATGCCTGGGGGAGCCCTACAAATTCAGTCCGTGGAGAAGACTCCAGAACTTCTCGAGATCAGTGGCCCGGCGAGGATCAACTTCTCAGGAATGCTTCATATCGACCCCGATAAAGAGGGCCCCACAGAATTCGATCTTCAATTCGAAGGCTGCGCAAACTCCATCAAGAGTTGATCTGGATTCCATCTCCAGCGACAACTTCGCCGATCTCCCATGCAGTTTCACCGAGATCCCTGAATCTCTTCAAGATTTCATCGCCGCGCTGCTGATCGACGATCACCACCATTCCGATCCCCTGGTTGAAAACCCGATCCATCTCCTCGGTCACCACAGGGCCACGATCTTCAATAAGGGCAAAGATGTCTGGACGATCCCAAGCGGATCGTTGCAAAACCGCCCCCATTCCACTCGGAAGCACCCGTGGAATGTTTTCAAGGAGCCCGCCGCCCGTGATGTGAGCGAGTGCATGAATCCCTCCGGGGGCACCGGCGAGAACATCTAGAATCGAACGCACATAAATTTTTGTTGGACGTAAAAGTTCTTCTCCGAGAGTGTGGCCCCAGTTCGAAGGGTCCTGATCAAGAGGCAAAGCCCCATCACCCTCCATCAAAACACGCCTGACGAGTGAGAATCCATTGGAGTGAACTCCGTGGGATGCAAGACCGAGAACCCGGTCACCCACAGCGACCGATTTGCCATCGAGGATCTCATCCTTTTCGACGACGCCCACAGAGAATCCTGCCAAGTCCAGCTCTCCCGGTTGGTAGAACCCCGGCATTTCCGCAGTCTCTCCACCCAATAATGCGCAACCACTCTGGCGACAGCCTTCTGCGATCCCCTCGACGACGACAGCGATCGCTTCAGGAGAGATCTTCCCTGTCGCCACATAATCGAGGAAGAAGAGGGGCCGTGCCCCTCCAACCACCAGATCGTTGACACACATTGCGACCAGATCGATGCCAACCGTGTCCAGTTTGTTGCATTCAAAAGCGACTTTGAGTTTTGTACCAACCCCGTCAGTGGCTCCAACGAGAATCGGATCTTTCAACTCATTGCCAAAGAGTTTCCCTGCCCCATCGAGAAGACGAAAAAAGCCACCAAACGCTCCATGGGAACCGGCGAGAACTCGATCATCCTGTGTCGATTGCACCGCATTGCGAATCCTGGATACCACTTCGTTTCCGGCATCGATGTCCACTCCAGCATCTCGGTAAGAGACTCCATCAGATCGGGACTCCACGGGTGTATCATCTACCACGGGCTAACTCCTCCCTCTGAACTTCCCAGAGCCACTTTTCGTCGAGATCATGTTTTCTAAGCAAACGTCGGCTTTTTCGCGCTCGCTGCTCATCCCCCAAGCGCCGAGCGATTTGCCAATCGAGGAAGAGCAGATCGATATCTCTGCCATCCATCTTCAATCCCCGGTCGAGAGAAACTCGAGCCTCTTCAAGACGACCGCGAAGATAACTTCGTTGTGCCTCATCGAGGGCTGATTCCACTTCTCTGCGCGTCTTTTCTATACGGTCTTCTGAAGTCCAATGAATCGTCCACATCACTGTCGCCAGCGAACAGATGATGCCGCCGACGATACTTCCTCCTAGAAACAATTCGCGATCATCCCCGATTCGTAAATGAGAAGCGAGGTGCAGAATCCAACTCGCTGAGCCGAAAAGGAACAGCAGCAAGCCGTACCCATAACGACCGTGCAAGAGCAGCGGTAATCCGGGAATCACAGAAGAGAAGATCAGCAAGAACCGCAACAGAAAACCTCTCAATCAGGGTTTAGTGTAAGGTCCCAACCCGGTGGAGGGGAGTGGAATGGGATAGCTTGATGAAGACTCTCATCCGGAGGACTCTGGGGGCATGAAAGGTACTGCCGTGACCAACGAGCTCAATCCCGATCCAGCACTCCTCAGAACCCTCGACGCATGCTTTCAAAGGCTGACGGAGGGGCTGAGATCATTGGAAGACCCTGCTCGATTTCATCTGCAGAACCCTGTCCTTGCAGCGGATTGGCAGCAGTTACGCCGTAGATGCGGCGCGCTGCGAAAACAGCTGGAATCTCAGATCGGAAGCCTGACCCCATATCGAGATCTGAATGGTGATCCGTTGTTGGAGATCCCCGGTACCGGATTACATTCCGATCTCAGCGCTCACCTGGCTGCAAATCTGTCCCGTTGCCGGGAGTCCGCTCGCTCCATCGAAGAGCTCCTGCGCCTCATCGACGCCGATCTGTCACGGTCGATGCAAGAGATCCGCTTCGCCATCTACTCCACCGATCAGATCATGGACCGCCTGGTCCATCGAGGCCGCTCACTGCAGGAAAGAAGACTCTATCTCCTGGTCACCGAATCTCTTTGCCGTGGAGATATTTACGAAACGACGACCGCTGCCCTCAAAGGAGGAGCCAGCATCGTTCAACTCCGCGAAAAGAATCGCCCCTCAGGAGAAGTCCTCGAGATGGCGCGAAAGCTCCGGGAAATCACCCGCGAGTTCGATGCTTTATTACTCATCAATGATGACGTCACAGTCGCTCTCCTCTCTGAAGCCGATGGGGTTCATCTGGGACAAGAGGATCTGCCCCCCCATGAAGCGCGCAAGATACTCGGCAAGGATGCCATCATCGGACTCTCAACCCACTCTCCTGATCAAGCCGCAAAAGCTGCACCACTCGGAGCAGATTACATCGGAGTCGGCCCCATCCACGAAACCAAGACCAAGGAGCACCGCAGCGCAGTGGGAACAGAGTACATTTCGCAGGCGAAATCATCCTCACCACTTCCTGGGTACGCCATCGGCAAAGTGGAGGCCTCGACGATTGATACAGTGATGGCTGCTGGTGCGGATCGCGTTGCAGTGTGTACCGGAATCATTGCCCAAGCAGACCCAGAAGCAGCGGCAATTGGCCTCCTCGACAGAATCCATGCCGGCTTGGCCGCGTCAGAGGACGGCAAGATCGATCAGGGTGAGATGAAGACTCATGGCTGACACGCAAAAGCCCTCGACTCCTCAAAAGAGAGAAGGCTACCTCAAGCGTTTGTACCACCGGATCCTCGCAGAAGCGGACACCCGTCGTGGACCGGCGGTGCTCGCAGTAGTCGCCTTCGTCGAATCCAGCTTCTTTCCGATCCCCCCGGATCCACTGCTGATCGCACTCGGGCTCGGCAACCCCCGACGTGCAATCCCGCTGGCAATACTGACGACCGTCGCTTCCGTCGCTGGCGGCATCCTGGGTTACGTGATCGGAGTCTGGGCCTTCGATACTGTCGGGGTCGCCATACTCGATTTCTTCGATGCCCATGACACTTATGCCACCGTTGCCGAAAGTTTCATCGAGATCGGGTTCTTGGCAGTATTGGCAGCTGCTCTGACCCCCATCCCATACAAGGTCTTTACCATTGCAGCTGGAGCAGCGGGAATGCCCTTGGTGATCTTCATCAGTGCCAGTCTCGTCGGTCGAGGTGCAAGATTTATCGGTGAAGGCATTCTGATTCGAATCTTCGGTGATCAAGTCAAAGAATTCATCGATCGATGGTTCGGCTGGCTAACCTTGGCCGCACTCATCCTCGGAATCCTTGGTTTTGTCGCGATCAAGTACCTGGCTTGAAGTTTTACACCGTTCGTCTTACGACTACTGAATCAAAGCTTGAATCATTTGGTGAAGCAGTGCTTCTTGATCCTGATCTTCAGGGCAGAGGGTCCATTGCATCGGTTCACCGACCGCACTCCTGGCAGAGATCTCCCGCTGCCAAGCGTCTTGGTGGTCACCCATCCCAATAACGTGGATACCAGGCCCGGGGTGAGCTTCCCGGGGAGGATCAGAGAGCCCCTCCATGCCAAACCAGCCGGGCCCCGACTTTGTCGCTACCATAGCGCGAGGCCAGTCTTTATCTCCTGCAACACAGGTCAAGATGACTTCCGAGGCCGCGCCGGTACCCGCCAATACACAGCGAGCGGGATCGAGATCGTAATGAAGAAACAGTTGCTCCTGCAGCCGATCGAGTGCGAAATCGATAGTCGAGAGATCTTCGATACGGTGATCCTTCGCCAACCATGCTCCTCCACTCCCTGAAGAGTAAATCGGCTCGACGACGACGACCGTGACCTCTGAACCGTAGAGGTCCTTGAGCCTGTCAAACTCCTTCGCCGGGTCTTTGTCCGAATCTGCCAACCAAACCAAGCTCGCAGACTCCCCGCTATCACGGGCTGCAGGTTCGATGCGATAGCGCAGAGGCCGTGGAGATAAAATCGCCTGGGTTCCTGAGTGCCGCCCTCGGGCCTGCGCCTCAGTCCGTACGATCCAATCTGCGAGAAATCGGTCAGTATTGACGGTGACTGCTGCCAAGTCGTAGGAGGGTACGATGTTGACGGTACCCACAGACAGTTTCGGATTTCGCAACATTAACTGATGAACTGTTCCATCTTTTTCAAGACTGTGAAATCCGCCATTGACATGAATCACTTGGGCCCGAGGGTTTGCCCGAACAGCCAGGTCGATCGACTCAGCCATCGTGTTATCCCACAAGCTTTGTACCTTCTCGACACGGTCTTCCGGTGATCCTGCTGCAGGTGCATGGCCATGCCCTCGAACCGTTCGATCGTAACGCTGCCAATATCTCTCAGTCCCCGGCATTAGATCTTTGGCGATCGTGGCACGTTCCTCTTCACTCAGAGATTCCAAACCACCACCAAATGCGGCCTTCCGCCATACGGCCGAAGGAACATTTGCCGCAATCACAGAGACTCCTGCTTCTTTGGCCCACTCAACGATGGCTCGATAACCGGTATCGTAGTTACCCCATGGATTGGACTCTTTAAGAAATTGTGATTCAGAGATATCGCCCGCCAGATAACGATCGACGACGTCTTGAACATCGCGACTGAACATCTCCAACGACACGATAGTACTGCGATTTGAATCCAGATTTTTTTCATGGAGTTTTTGAATCAGATTCAACTCGAGGCGGTGAGTTTGATGATCGAGGTGAGTCTCTCCTAGAAACACCACATCCTTCTCTGCGAAGTCATCGACGATGGCATCGAAACTCGACTCATGACCAGCAACGCCATCAAAGAAACGCATTCTTTCAGAAATTTCTTCAGCGGAGGAGTCACCGGTAGTTTGGCAACCCACCAAGGAGAGCCCTAATAGGAAGAGAAGAGTTAATCTTGCAACCATGATTCGATCCAATCCACAGCAGCTGACAAATTCCGCAGGTGAGCATCCACCTCTAGACCAGAGGGCAATGGAGATTCACCCCTGCCCGTCTTGACGCGGATTTTTTTCATTCCCAGTGTATCCGCAGCCTGCATATCGACGATGGAATCCCCCACCATCACTGCGGAGACTAGGTCGATTTGATGTTCTTTTGCAGCCGCTTCAAACATACCAGTATCAGGTTTTCGACAGCGACAACCATCATCAGGGTGATGGGGGCAATGATTGACGGCGAGTACGTTGACTCCCCAGCCCCTCATATCCTCAACCATTTTTTTATGGATCTGAAGAACGATCGATTCTGTCGTCCAGCCCCGACCGATGGCCGATTGGTTGGTGACCACGACCACCGGGCATCCGAGTTGACCCAGTTTTGTCATCGCATTGGCAGTGAAATCGTAATACCGAAATTGCTCCGGATCCCTGATCGCCTCGAGGACAAACTCGTTGATTACGCCATCCCTGTCGAGAAAGACGACACCCTCACTGCTCAACCTTCTGCACCGCCAGTCACTCCCTCAGCGAGATCTGTTCTGACCAGGGTCCTGAAACCGTCGATAATCATGTGGGTCATGATCATGTGTGCATCCTGAGCAGGTTGCATCTCATGAATTTCCACGTGAAGAGGATGGTGAACCATTCCCCGTAAAGTTCCTCCAGAGAAGCCGGTCATCGCCGCCGTCTTGCAACCGATGGAATTGGCTCTTTCGATGGCGGCCACCAAGTTAGGTGAGTTTCCAGATCCACTCATCGTCAGTACAAGATCTTCGGGGCGAGCCCATTGTTGGATTTGTTCACTGAAGACCGCATCAAAGCCGATATCATTTCCCAATGCTGTCAACGTAGGAGCACTGTCATTGAGTGATAAAACCCGTAAGCGCCGCGGCTCATCAAAGGGGATCGCATAGGTGGCCAGATCTTCTGCCAAGTGGGAAGCAGTCGCCGCACTTCCTCCATTGCCAAAAATCAGTAACTGACGGTCTTGTCGCCATGCTTGGAAGACCTCTTCGGTCCAGCGTGCTACCGCTGTGACATCGATGGCCTCAATCGCTGCTTGGCTCCTATCCCGGTATTCCTCGAGGGAACGAGCCAAATCCTTACCTTGATTTGAATCATCCGACATCATCGGCATCCTCCTGACAGGATCAGGATACATCTCTACGCCCCGGGGGGTAGGATCTTGCCGAAGGAACCCGTAAGAGAAATGCTGTAAGGATCAGACGCTGAAAGGAACCAGATGCTGTGCCTGACGACGAGACTGGTCCCTTGGGCCGAAGAATCTCTGGAGCGACGACTGCGGACCTTACTCGACACCCAAATACCGGGAATCATCCTGAGTCAGCAGGATCCCCTCGATCATTGGGCGATTCTGGGACGAGAAATCACTGGGGCAAAGTTTCATCTCCCTGCAGCCATCCTGCCAACAGCAGCCAAACCCTTCTTGCCCGGCCGCCCAGCACTGTTACCCCATCTCGATGCTCTCGATGAGAGTGAATCCCAACATGCTCTGGAAAGCGTTCTCTCCGGTCTCGAAAAAGCTCAAGATCTAGAGATCCCCGCCTTGATCCTCTCCGCACCTGAACAACGGCCAGGCCCCGTTTTCGACCAGCTGCTGGTAAAGCACCGAGGCTGGTTTCAACAACGACGAAGACTCCTCGAATCTGTTCCCAAAGGAGATGTCGAGGTGGCCGCCAATGTCGAGAATCGCCTACTAACTCTGCGTGGAGAATATCAACGCTTCTTCGGTGAGTGGAAGAAGTCACAGCCTCCAGTCAACCGCCGCCTCGATTCTCTCCTGCGCAATTTGGATAAAATCCTCGACGCAGCGGACCGAATCGGAACACAGATCCTCCTCATGGAATCACGCCATCCACTGACTCCCCTTGGGCGCGATTCCCTGCCAGAGACCCTCCAGCGATTCGCCGGGGCCCCTCTCAGCTTCCTACTTGATCCTACTGCAGAATCCGCGAACAGGGATCTCCAGGGCCTCGATACCATCGCAGCACTTCAACCTCCCGATCAGGAGGCAGCAGGAATCCTCCTGGGTAATTACAATGCTTCCTTCGAAGAAACTCTCCCTCTCTCCGGAGTACTTAACCCAGATTTACTCTTCTGTAAGGGGTCTACTCCATTGTCTCTGCCGTTGCACATCCTCGACCCGGCTCCTGGATCATCGCTGGATGAACTCCAGCAAACGGTCATCGAATGTCGCAGCAGAGGATTCGATGGTGATCCGCCGCCGGTCGCTGGAGAACCTTGGAAAATCTTTTAAGTACAAGCTGTTAATCACCTGCGATGAATCGATCACCAAGAATCGCTGAGGAAGGATCGAGACCTGTAGACAGGGCTCGTGCCCGCTTGGAATAGAGAGAGAAAAAAGAGACCCAACCCAGAAGGGGGAAATTAGGGGAATGTTCCGGGCCGGGTCTTCAGGAACGAATTGAAATGTCGTGTCGGGACTGGAACCCACCCAAGTGGTTCAAGGCTTGGTGAAGGCTCGATGGATGAAAAGCACATCCACTTCACCACTGACCACACCTCGATGTTCGCACACTTCGATGTTTGTTGGTGTTTGGGATCCCCAGATCCCCTCTTTCGAGCACACCTGTTAGTCCTGACTCGAAACTGACCTGAAGCGTTCACAAGCTGCGGGAACATTGACCCATCCGCAGAACCCATGAATTCACTCCGAGCCTGTCTCTCGACTTCCGACGATTGTCTACAGGTTCTCCACGATATTCCAGTTCTTTTTTGACTTTCTGCCCCTCCCGAAGGAAGCGTTGCCCCTGCGGCGATATGGGCCTATCCTGCCCCTAGGGAGCATTTCAAGCCTTGAATTGCACGTTTCTCCCCAATTTGGACCATTTTGAGTCTGGAGTAAGCAATTGCTCATCTCTTCCGAAATTCAGGAATCGTTGCAAAAATCCTCATGGATTCGCCAGATGTTTGAGGAGGGAAACCGCCTTAAAGCAGAGTTTGGCGAGGAGTCGGTCTTCGATTTCTCCCTCGGCAATCCCCACCTTCCACCCCCAGATGGATTCGTCGATCGCCTGCGAGAAATCGTCAATGGCCCCCAAGACACGATCCATCGTTACATGCCCAATGCCGGTTGGCCCGAAGTCCGCGAAAAGATCGCCGCAGACCTGAAGCGCCGTGACGGCAACGATTGGAAGGGCAGCGACGTCATCATGACCGTCGGTGCAGGAGGAGCGCTCAATGTCTTCCTCAAAGCCGTTCTCAATCCGGGTGATGAAGTCATCGTTCTGAGTCCATACTTTGTTGAATACGTCTTTTACGTCGCAAATCATGGTGGCAAAATTGTCGAATGCCCCACTAGTGAAGATTTTGCCCCCGATCCGGAAGCGCTCCTTTCTTGTGTCACCGAACGTACCCGAGCGGTGATCATCAACAGCCCCAACAATCCCACAGGCAGAGTTTACACCACAGAAGAGATCCAAATCTTCGCCGAAGCGATGGAGACGGCTTCTGAACGTATCGGACAACCGATCTATCTCGTCACCGATGAACCGTACAAAAAGGTGACGTACGATGGGGTCACCTGTCCGGAGATTCAGTCCCACTACTCTCACACCGTCGTGATCACTTCCCACTCCAAGGACTTGGGACTCGCCGGCGACCGAATCGGTTATATGGCAGCATCACCCAACATTCCTCAGCGGCAGGAGTTGATCGCTGGCGCCTCATTCGCCAACCGCACCTTGGGATTCGTCAATGCACCGAGTCTGCTCCAGTTGGCAGTGGCGGATTGCCAAGAACTCGCTGTCGATTGCCGCGAATACGCTGAGAATCGTCGCCTGCTGATCGATCACTTTGAGGCGATCGGCCTCGAATTTGTGCGTCCGGATGGCGCATTTTTCCTGTTTCCAAAAACCCTCGGTATGGATGACGTCGAATTCGTCCGTGAAGCGCTGAAGGAAAAGATCCTCGTCGTTCCAGGGAGCGGATTCGGCCGCGCAGGACACTTTAGACTCTCGTATGCCGTTCCTCAGAGCCAGATCACCGGATCGCTCCCCGCATGGGAGCGTCTTGTTCAAAGATTAAAATCGACCCAGTCCGATGGAGAGGCCACTCTTCGATGAGTCTTCACTGGTTTCCTGATGCAGGCGAGGGCAGCGAAGATCTCCTTCAGATTCTGAAGAGATTGCTGGCCACCCCACCTGGATTCATCAAAGATTTGCCTGGAACTGAAGAACTGGCAGAGATTTCAAAGGTTGCTGCAACCATCCCGGCAGAGCATGAGATTCTGCTCCTCGGTATCGGAGGCTCCTCATTGGGAGCTCTTGCTCTCGTCGATGCCATCTGCCCCGATCAGGCTCACCGGCTTACGGTGCTCGATAATATCGACCCCGACACCCTTTCCAGAACTCTTGCCACACTCGATCTCGAATCGACCACCGTTCTCGTCATCTCCAAATCCGGTGGAACTGCTGAAACCACTTCGCAATTGTTGTGGATCATCGATGCCCTGGAGAAGAAAGGGTTAAATACCTCACAGCACATCGTCGCCATCACCGATCCCCAAAAGGGCCCCTTGAGAAAGTTGGCGCAGGACCAAGGCTGGAGAAGTTTGCCCGTGCCCCCCGGGGTAGGCGGTCGCTTTTCCGTGCTCACAGCAGTCGGTCTTTTGCCCGCAATGTTGACAGGAATCGATGCTCACTCTCTGCTCGCTGGAGCTCGCAAGGTTTTGGCAGATCTAGAATCAGCCACAAAAAGTCATGGCTTGATCCGCTGGCTAACAGGTTGGCGTGATTCCCACGACCCATGTTCAACAGTGGTTCACTTCGCCTATCGGGATCGTCTCGTCACCCTCGGTGATTGGTTTGCCCAACTTTGGGCTGAGAGCCTTGGAAAACGACTCGACCTAGCGGGCAATGTCGTTTTTCGCGGATCTACTCCCCTCGTTGCTCGCGGAGTCACCGATCAACACTCCTTGGTTCAACTCTTCGTAGAGGGACCGGACGACAAACAGTTTCTGATTCTCGATGCGAATCTGCCGAATACCGTCGATCCCATCTCACCAAAGACCGCCATGCTCGATGAAGATTTTGGGTATCTCGCCGGAAAATCCATCGAAGAGCTGCGAATCGCTGAACGTGACGGCACCATCGCGGCACTCCAATCTGCAGGGAGATCTGTTTCGATGGTTCACTTTGATGCCATCGACGAATCCCATTTAGGTGGGTGGATCTTGCTGATGGAAGTGGCCACCGTTTTGGCAGCAGCACATCTGGATGTGGATCCCTACGACCAGCCGGGTGTCGAGGGAGGAAAGGCTGTCGCTTTTGCTCGAATGGGAAAACCGGGCTGGGATTCACGGGGTAGTGCCGTCGAATCTGGCTCACGCCAACTGGACGAGGCGCCAGCCATCGAAGTGGACTGACTTCCTTTGATTCGCGGCTCTTTATTTTGAAAGTCGGGTTCTGCGCAACCTTGCTTGCCATTCACCAGAGTGAATGACTCCCTTGTCGATCAATAATTCGATCAAAGCTTTCTGGGTTCTGCGAACTTCGTCCATTTCAGAGCTGGGCGAGGCGACTGCAGGCTTTGGCTTTGACTCGACACGCTGGGCTCGAGTCGAACGAACCTGTGGCTTTTCAGGGGTCTTCACTTGAAGTTGTTGATCTGCGACAGGCTCAGCAGAAAAGAAATCCATCGGCAGTTGAAACTTATCTGCAATCCGACGAACCAAAGCCCCACTGACATGGGATTGGCCATCGAGAACATCCTGGATGGTATCGGGAAGCACTCCGATGCCCTTGGCGAGCCCCGGAACCGTTTCATGGTGTGTATCGATCAAAAACCTGATCTTGCGTACAGCAGCATCATGATCAACGGTGTACTCGCGCTCTTCACTCTTCGCCATCGGCCTCCGATCATGGGCAGATCTATGCCCAATCCATCCTTCGGCAGCAAATGACTCAGACTTCAGTAAATTCACAAAATTTAGCGAGCGAGCAGCAACAGAGCATTGAGGAAGACCTCCGATGACTGTCTCCAAAAAGATCTGAAGAGTGGATCGCCGGCGAAGAGGACCACTTGGCCCCTACCACTGCGCTCACTGGCGAGCCAAACTCCTCCTCCTAGTCGTTTCTGATTTTGTTCCGATATAAATCCGCTAACCACGGGATCTTTATCGGGAAGAACTGCCACGTCCTGTCCATCTCCCTGAACCTTGAAGACCCGTGTACTCGAGATGAAGCCATGGATTCGCTGTGGCAATCCGTACCCCAAGGGGTGCTCACGATCCATTTCGAGGACCACGATGTTACCTGGAACCTGCTCCTTGCGACCCTCTTCCCGGATCTCGGTCCTGGTTTTGGGACGGGGGTCCTCCTCTGGGCTCGACTGCTGATTATCGAGGAGCTCCCTGGAGACCAAACCATTCTTACCGGCAACTCTAAATGCGGAACTGCCCATGGCGATGCACACCCCACCACCGCGAATCCAACTGCGAAGTGCATCACGGGTCTCCTCACCAAAGGTGGATGAACCCACCCCCGATGGAATCACGAGCACATCGAAGTCATCCAAACCGCGGCGCAAGGAGGAGGAAGAGATCGCAGTGAAGGGGATTCCCATCTCTTGTTCAAGAAAACTCCAAACGGCTCCATAGGCGTAACTGGAAACACTGTCTGGACCCAATACGGCAACCCGCGCATGAGCGAGAGTTGGAAACTGATCCGATCCCAAATCGGGGCCGACCTCTGTCCAACTGCTATCGGTACCACGGAAAAAGGTTCCCGTCTCTTCGGCAACTCGGCGGACGACTTCATGGGATTCTTCATCGCTGACCCTGACGACGAGAGTGCCCGCCGGATATTGATGCCCCTGAAGTTCGATAGGCTTGGTAACCAGATCAACCTTCTGCCCCTGATCCTGGAGCTGCCTCAAGGCCTTAGCTGAAGGGATACCGACCCAACGATGCAGATACGCCAAGCTTCCTTTTCCATCGACCTGGCCACTGCTATCAGACTTCGGCGACCAAGGAACCAACATGGCCTCGATGGGATTCTTGGCGATCAAGGTTTCAACTCCGAATGAAAGAGGCAATGACCAAGCAGAAACGTCGTAAAAGTAGGCTTCCCCCACTTCCGCTTCCCGCTCCAGCAGAGTTTTGGCGAGTCTTCCCTGCGGTTGATCCAATGAAACGACGATCGTTCCAGCTGCAAGAGTACGAGTGTCCAGAGGCGATCCAGCATGGTCTGACAAACCGGCGGCCTCGACTTCCTCCATCGTCATCACCAACTGGATTCCTTGTCGCGACAAAAGGTCCACTAATGCCATCCGGCGATGGTCATCCTTTGCAGGTGGAAGAAGGTACTGCGCAACCTCCCCGTTTCGACCGGCGAGGATCGTCTGCTCTTTAAAACTGTAGAAGCCCTTCTGCAAGTCTTCGCGGTTATCAGAAGCACATTCAACAGTGGCAAGACCAGCAACATGTTGATGGTGAAGCCTGTCGACCAAAGTTAGGAGCTCTCCGTTTGACTTGCGATAGGTCAATCCTGCTCGCCCTCCACCAGCCTGCTCGTATGTCATTCCGATCGCCCCATTTAGGGTCGGCCATGAATCTCCGTACGCCGGATAGAAAAGATCGAATTGCTCTCCGGTGTAGTACTTCCAACCAAATCGGTCAAAGGCTTGAGCGTTACTCTTACCGAATGTTTCAGACCAAGAGATTCGGTCCTCCGGAATATTTGCATTAAAGGGCTCTTCTGGGGGGAAGAAAAAGTAAGTGGAGCTTGGTGACATCTCATGAAAATCGACGTGCACCAGTGGTTGCCAACGGAGATATTCGACGATTCTTTGGCGAGTTTCTGGTTGGCTCTGCCAAGCCCAATCCCTGTTAAGGTCAAAATAATAATGATTAGTTCTTCCTGAAGGGGAAGGGGGTGAATGCTCCCTGGCCATGGGATTGGGGTCTGCGGGATGAGCACGCACCGAGTTATACCATTGTAGGTAACGCTCTCGGCCATCAGGATTCAGCAATGGATCGACGATCACCATCGTATTCCTGCGAATCGAATCCCAGCGCTCTCCCTTACCATCCACCAACTGGTGCATCGTCGCCAACGCCGCCTCTGTCGCCGAAGACTCGTCTCCATGCACATTATAGGAGAGCCACACCACCGCAGGTAAATCCTTGAGAACCCCTTCGAGGTCGCCCCCTTTTTGACGCTGAAGCTCTGAGGGGTCAGAGAGCAGCATCTGTGCTTGACGAATTGCTTCCAGATTTTCAATGTTTTCTGCTGAGGAGATCATCAACAGAACCAAATCCCGACCTTCTGCAGATTCACCATATTTCTGCAGGGCTACCCTAGGCGATTTTTCCGCCAGGAGCTGGCAGTAATCCATCACGTCCCGGTGTGGAGTAAATCGCTGCCCAAGTGGGATCCCAAAAAACTCATCCGCAGTGGGGATCTGACCTTCGAAGGCATCATCCTCCTGATAGGAGAAGTGACCCGCGTCATCTACAGGCTCAAAAATCGACTCCCGCGCAGCAAAAGCTGAAATTTGATGAAGGGACAAAAGTACTATCAGAGTAATCAGACGTAAGTAGTGGGTTTTCATCTCGACAACCCCTTCGAATTACAGGATCTTCTTTATTCATCGAAAGCAAACAACCCACATGGATCTCAACATGGATTCAGTGATGAGGGAACCCGGGATCAGGCGGAAACGAGGACACCATCGAAAACTCCCGCCCCGTCATCGCACCTCTGCTCCAATTGGCGCTCCCCATCGTTCTGACACAAGTTGGGCAAATGATGATGGGATTGATCGACGTCTGGATGATCAGCCGACTCGGCACCACTCCCCTGGCCCAAACGGCCCTCGGCGATCTCTGGTGCTTTGGTACCCTGATCCTCTTTATCGGATTGATTCAAGGGGCTGACCCCCTCTTTACGCAGGCTCACGGTGCGCGAGATGCCACGGCCCTTGGGCGAACCCTGCAACGAGGAATCCTGCTCAGTGCACTCCTGTGTCCCCTGCTTTATCTGTGTTGGATCTATACCGATGAAGGACTCCAGCTCCTAGGCCAAAGTGAGCTCCTCTCCGGTAGAGCAGCGGACTATGTGGAAGCCCAAATTTTCAGCATTCCAGCGCTCCTCGGATTTACCCTACTGCGTCAATACCTTCAAGGGCGCGGAGTCCTGGCGCCGATCGTATGGACCATCCTCTTAGCAAACATCGCCAACGTCATCTTCAACGAGCTCTTCATCTTTGGCGGCTTGGGAATCCCTGCACAGGGGATCGAGGGCGCTGGCAGGGCAACAGGTGCAAGCCGAATCCTCATGTTCTTGCTCCTTCTCGGCTTTTTGATTCGGGGTCAGCATCTGAAAGATGGCTGGGCTCCATGGACAAAACGATCCTTTCATCCAGGAGGTTTGTTACGCCTACTGGGTTTTGGATTACCGGTGATGATCCACTTTGGAGTTGAAGTATGGACTTTCCAAGCGACGACTTTAATGGCTGGAAGACTCGGTGAAGAAGCTCTCGCGGCTCATGTCATCGTTATCAAAAT
>NHDG01000072.1 GCA_002167285.1 Planctomycetia bacterium TMED53 | reverse complement strand
GATCTCATCCGATCTGATGCGGGTGGACATCGATTTCGATGGCGATCGCGACCTTCTCTTGGTCAATGGCGACACCCTCGATGACAACACACCGAAGCCGATCCACGGAGTGCGCTGGCTCGAAAAGGTGGGTCAGGAGTTTGTCGAGTTTCATGAAATTCTGCTCCTCCCTGGGTGCGAGCGTGCGGGGGTGGGTGACCTCGACGGCGACGGAGATTTCGACGTCGTCGGTGCGGCATTCATGCCTCAATTGCCGGAAGAAGAATGGGATCGTTGGGATTCCCTGGTATGGGCTGAGAATCTTGGTGATGCCAAAGCGTGGGAAGTGCATACGATCGAGAGTGGGAACCCCGTTCACTCTGCGGTACACGTCGATGACATCGATCGAGACGGGGTGATGGACATCGTCACCGGGAACTATGTTTGGATTGTGGGATCAGGGAAGTCTCAAGTCAGGCGTGATTACCTGACGGTATGGAGAGGCTTGACCAAACCCTAGGGTTCAACCTGTTCAGGCTAATCCTCTCCCTCTGCGGAGTCTTGCAGCGGGGAGATCACCTCGGCAGGAGGTGGAGACTCGAGTGTTTGAAGACGCTCTTTCAATCGTTGTTGAAGCTCTTGGAGACCGGGAACCAAAGAGGCCTCCTCTAACTTCAACAACAGTCTCCGAGCTTGACTCCGTTCGTTACGAGCGAGCCGAACCCGTGCTTCCAGCAAGATTGCCAAAGGATTTTCAGACTCGAGTCGGCGTGCGCGCTGATAGGCATCCAGGGCCCCTGGGTACATCTGCTGTGACTCGAGGAGTTGGCCCAGGTTGATCCACGCATTGGTGTAACTGGGATCTACTTCCACCGCTTTCCGAACCGCTGCCAATGCCCTTGGACCATCTGCGGTGGCGAGGAGGGTGCCGAGACTGTTCCACGAGGGCGCGTAGTTCGGATTGGCTCGCACGGCTTCCTCAAATTTCAGCTGTGCAGCGATGAAGTCTCCCCGATTTTGGGCCAAGTGACCGATGTTATGGTGTGCTCGATAGTCACTGGGATCTTCCCTCAAGCATCTTTGATACCATTCTTCGGCGAGATCCACTTCTCCTCGTTGTTCATGGATGTATCCCAGCGCCATCGGGTCGATGCAGTAGGTCTCCATCAGTGTTCTTGAGGGGATCGGGATCAGGTGAATCAAGAGACTGATAAAGAGTAGCGGTGCGAAATCCCGCCACTGCAGGGTCGAGCGCGCCAGGCCGATTCCACCGAAGACGCAACCGAGTGCAAGGATCGGAACCCGATACCTGCCAGCGACAAAAAAGATCCAGGTCAAAAGTGCGAGAAGGACGATCGTCGCAATGATCGGCAAGCCACGTTGGAGCAATTCCCGGCGAGTTTTCCACACTCCGAAGAGAAGAAGTGCGACGAGGAATCCGGATGTTCCCGGGCCGTAGCGAAGGATTTTTAACCCCAGATTGCGCTCTTCTTCAGCGATCAAATTTTTGTTGTTGGGAACATCCCTGGCAGAGATCAAAGCGAGAGCTTTGATCCCCATCCTTTGCAGCCATGCACCGGGTTGTGACAAGATCTCCTCGACGGCCAGACGCACATAGGCGCGACTTCTTGCAGAGGGCTTCTCTAGATCCTGGGTCAGTTCCAAAACCGCATCCCAGCGGGGACCTGCGGCAACGGAAGTGAGCCCATCGGCCCCAATCTCCCCACCGGCTCTGTTACCGATATAGAGATTTACGCCGCCGTTGGAGCTGATGATGACTTGGTCTTCACCCGCCCAGCGATTGAGGGCCATCACGGGCCCAATCGAGAGGAACAAACCGAGCAACAGGGCAGAGAGAGAGTTCCAGCGTCGGTGGGAGTGCCAGGACTTCTTTAATGCCAGCAGGGCGTAAACTCCCGCTAGAGGAAGTGCGACCGCTCGGGTGATCGAGGCCAGTCCGGTGACGATACCGACAAAAAACCACGACAGTTCCAGTGGCGAAGAGGATTCAGGGTCCGAATCCCAGCGGCGGTCGAGAAGATCCACCGAGAGGACTGTGAGAAATGTGAAGAGGGTGGTATCGAGGAATTGTCCACAGCAGTAGACGGAGAGCCAGCTGACGGCATGCAACAGGCCAGCCCAAAGAGCAGCCCTGTTGCCCGCCCAACGCCCTGCAAGCATCGCCAGGAGGCATGTCGTTCCCGCATCGATGAGGCATTGGAAGATTTTCACGATCCAGGCGAACCCTATCGGGACCCCTTGTCCACGAGCTCCCAGTCCACGAGCTTCAAGGTTGTCGAAGGGGAAACCGAGCAGGGCGAGTACTCCTGGATAACCAGGGGGTTTCCAGTAAGGAGTTCCAGCACTGGGGCCAGAATCCAGAAAATCCCTGGCTTGATCGACATTGGTCAATTCATCGACAAAGGGCTGTTGAAAACAGATGTCATGAGAAGACATCTGGGCGACGACACCCAGGCGAATCAAAAAGGAAACGATGAACAGGATTAGGAGAAGACGTGAGGAGTCAGCGAGCACGCATTCTCCCTTCGAGACGAGTGACTTTGACAGCTCCGCGAAGCAAATCGTTTACCGCAAGCCGTCGGTGACTCTCAGTCTTCCTTCGATGCCCATGATTTGGCGGAGGGAATCTTCAGGGGAGAAGACTCCCAGTAAGATCGGCTTATCTCGTCGAAACACCCGCGTATTACCAGCATCGTCATAGGTTCCGAGAAGCTCGAAAGCTTTGTTGTAAACCGAGTAGGTTGCCATATTGCTACTCGTTCCGCCGACATTTACGGAAATATTTCTGTGGCCCACATAGCCCATCAGCTCGTCGGCATTGTAGACCCTTGAGTAAGATTGCTCAGTGACCATCGTCTTATCATTGGAGTTCGAAGACATCTCTTTCTTCGGTGTTTGGCCACAGCCGAAGAGACCGATGAGAAGGATCGTCAAAGCGGCAAAACGAACCATTAATCCGCTAGAAGTAATTCCGAAGGCAAGACTTCCGGAGATGGAGGACTTGTGTGGCGTTCTCAAGATGGCATCCTTTCCGGATCAGGAAATCATGGTCCGCAACCCCTCTGAAGGGACGTCGGAATGGAATTTACCCTAGCGGAGACCCTTGGCGGGATCTACCACCTCGTGATATCAGTCTCTGCATTGCTGGGTTGTTTTATCATCGCAGTGGGGCTTCCCGGGCAGTTTGTCCCGGGCCTGGTGGCGATCGCCTACTGGGCGAGCGGAGTGACCGGAATTGATGGAAGCACGGTCGTCTCTGGCTGGGATGCCCTATTGTTGGTCGGCCTTGGGCTATTGGCAGAGGGATTTGAGTTTGTCAGCGGTTTCATCGGTGGACGGGTCGCCGGTTCACGTTGGCGAGGTTCCATTGGGGGAATGCTGGGGGGGTTTATCGGAGCGATCTTCGGTAATCTTCTCTTTCCGCTGGTGGGGGGGATTTTCGGAATTATTGCAGGGACCTTTGCCGGCTCGATCGTTGGAGAATTGGTCGGGAATGAGCCCGCTACCGATGATCAAGCGGTCAAAGTGGGCCTGGCTTCCGCGATAGGGCGGACATTAGGCTTGGTGGCCAAATTGGCGGTGAGTTTCGCGATCGGCTTCTGGGCCCTGTTTAAGTGGCTCTTTTAAATTCGCGCCGGAATTCCGTACCTGAATCCTCGCCGGATCGATTCTCGGGGATTCTTAGAGTCTCAAGCAGGTAAATCTGGGTCCCATCGGGGTCATCTCGGAACTCGTTGCCGGATTGCCTTCAGGTCAACTTGACAGATCTTCGAAGCGGGATATCCTTCATCCTCCGGCTGGCGGATGGAACGTTTGATCTGTCACCGGCCTACCATTGCCAAATCGCTCTTTGTCGATTCTGTGCAATACCTTTTGGGCGATGCCTTTTGTGCGATGCCTTGGGGTCACGACTGGTAGGGGACGTAGCTCAATTGGTTAGAGTCCCGGACTGTCGATCCGGTGGTTGCGGGTTCGAGTCCCGTCGTCCTCGCCAGTCGTGACCTTTTCTTTATTCTTGCTCAAAGACTTTCCTAATCATCTTCCCTTCCGATTTTGATTAAAAATCGTTCCCTTCCAATTCGAGTCACTCGGATTTCATGGGTTACAGATGCCTTTTGGATTTCAAAATGCATCGATCTACTGAAACAGGTTCTTGCAAGAGGTCTGTAAGGGACGGATGCTCTGGGTTCCCTGCGATGTTGCAGGTCTTGATGGGGGGCTTCGATGCGGAAAGCCGTGTGTTCCTGGTCGCTGCAGCCAACAGACGTTTCACAGTTGATCGATCAGATTCAGCAAACAGGATTGAACTCGGTTCAACTGGCGTTGGATCCATTGAGGAGATCGAAAGAGGTCTCTTCAGATTTGAAACTTCTGCAAGACTCAGGGATCGAGATCGTCAGCGGTATGATGGAGATGGTCGGTGAAGACTACTCGACCTTCGAGACGATTCGAAAAACTGGCGGAGTGCGCCCCGACGAAACTTGGCAAGAGAATCAGCAATGTGCTCAAAGAAATGCTGATCTCGCGCAGGAGCTGGGTTTGAGTTTGGTCACCTTTCACGCCGGATTTATTCCCCACGATTCTCAGGACCCTGAGCGACAAAGAATGCTCGAACGTCTTCATGTCATCACCGATATCTTTGCTGACAAAGGGTGTGATGTCGCCCTTGAAACGGGTCAGGAGACAGCGGAGACCCTCGTCGAGGTTCTCGAAGATTTAGACCGTTCCGAATTGGGCGTCAATTTCGATCCAGCGAACATGATCCTCTACGGAATGGGAGAACCCGTCTCTTCCCTCGATCGCCTGGCCCCTTGGGTCAAACAGATTCATATCAAGGACGCATGTCAATCTGTTGTCCCTGGTGAATGGGGAGCAGAAGTGCCCGTGGGAACGGGTGAAGTCCAGTGGCAGCAGTTCTTCTCGGTAGTAGGAGAGCGTGAATTGAAGGTCGATCTCGTCATCGAGCGTGAGGCGGGAGAGAACCGCGTTGGCGACGTTAAGATCGCTTCCGAACGTCTCAGTGAGTGGCTGGCGATTTAGGATGGGGGCTACATGGAGACAGGGATAGGTATCATCGGTTTTGGGTTCATGGGGAAAACCCATCTTCGTGCCTGGCTCGATGCGATCTCAGAGGGAGCACCCGCAAAGGTCGTGGCGATTTATTGCCCGGAAGACTTGACCCCCTCCGCGGCAGGGAATGTGGATACGGGGGCTGAGGATGAGGTGGATCCTGTCGCTCTCGGGATCAAGCACTATCGAGAGTTGGATCAATTTCTTGAAGATCCCCATGTCTCTGCAGTCAGCCTTTGTACTCCCACCGACACTCATGTGGAAATCGCTCGTCAATCTTTGGTGGCCGGTAAAGACGTTCTCATTGAGAAGCCGGTAGCGCTGGAGGCGGAGTCCATTGAAGAGCTGATCGGTGTGGTGAATGACACCGGGTGCAAGTGTATGCCTGCGATGTGCATGCGCTATTGGCCCGGATGGTCATGGTTGCGAGATCAGGTGAAAACGGGCCAGCTAGGCCCCGTCGTTACCGCGCGCTTCTCGCGCATCGGAGCGATACCGGGGTGGAGTCAGGATTTTTACCACGATGAGAAGCGCTCCGGAGGGGCGTTGACAGATCTGCATATTCACGATGTGGATTTCATTCTGTCGACCTTTGGCAAGCCGGCTTCTGTGTTTACCACCGGACAGCGAAATCAAATGCTCTCTTCATTCCTTTACCCGGATGGACCGCAATCGGTGACCGCTGAGGGAGCATGGTATCCGGCAGCTAGTTATCCCTTCCAGATGCGCTATCGGGTCTCCTTTCGCGATTGCGTTGCGGACTATGATCTCGCCCGCGAAGGACGTGAGCTTCTGCTGTATAAGGGGGAAGAAGTGGAAGAGATCTCACTGCCTTCAACCAGCGGCTATCAACAAGAGATTGAGCACTTTCTCCGCTGGGTACGTGGAGAATCTTCAAGTCCACCGCCAACCCTCTCAGAGGCTAAGGAAGTTGCTCGCTGGATTGCGGCGGAATCAGAGAGTCTTGAGAAGGGCTCAGAAGTTTCCATGGGATAATCTCTTCACGGTCATCCAATGGAAAGCGGGACGATCTGCTTCAACAGATCGTCCCGCTTTTTTGTTCTCCGAAGAGAGCGCAATCTTTAGCAGCCGGGGTATTCCAGGCAATCTTCCGGTTCTTGATCCGGTGCTACTCCACAGTCGGGGAATGGTGCACTCGGTGCAGAACCATCGAGGAACTGATAGTTGATGACATGAATCGGATCAGCGGTGTCGTAGAAGCCGTCGGCATTGGCGTCATTGGCACCTAGGCAGTTGTAAGTCGGTCCACCCAGGAAGAGATCTGAGAGCATCCAGATCGCATCTGCGACGTCATTGCGAGAGTCGGCGTTAGCATCGCTGCGTAAGAAGGGGGTCACAGATACCGCTTCGAAGGTGATCGTACCGTCATTCAAGTTTGCAGCGAGAGAGTTACCAGCAACCACCATCACATTGGTGACGGGAGGTGAGCCGAGGCCAGAAGACCAGCTCAATGTCGTCGTTTCACCATCTTCATCGCCGGCGAGAGCTCCTGCGACCGTCGAATATTCCGCAATGATGGCGGTGTCTCCACCCGTGCTGAAGGTAATCGTCTCTGCTCCAATGAAGGAATAAACCACACCGGCTGTCCAACCATCGGTGTAGATACTGGTTTCGGCGAACCCTGGGCCATTACCACCGTCAAGGGCTGCGACCGGTCCAGAAAATGCCACTGAGGTGGCTTCTAGCAAAGCGGAGTCGTGGGCGAGGCCCATCGAGAATCCCTGGGTTTCATTTGGGAAGGGAGCCCCAAGCGCACTGTTGTCCGTCTCGGAAACAGTGATTTCTGCGCTGAATGAAGCGTTTCCGTCATCAGGAGAGTAGGTCGCATTTTTGTCAGGAGCGTTGTACGTGAAGGTCGGAGGAGGAACATCTTGAATCGTGATGGTTCCACTGCTGGTCGTCGGAGAGTTGGAAGAACCTCCTACCACGACGACCGTACTCACCGGAGGAGTTCCCAAAGTGCTGCAGTAGTCGATGGTGTAATCCGCGGGAGAAGCAGCGCCGTCAACATCGTAAGTCGTCGTAGCCATGAGGAATCCGGTGGTTCCAGCAGCGATCACACCGCAGCCGGTGAAGCAGATGACGACTCCCTGGGTCCAGCCTTCCGGGAAGAGACTCACCTCGACGAAATCGGCAGGACTGCCATTTTTAACGGTAGAAGTACTGTTTGCTGCACCGTCTCCGTCGGCGACATTCGTAGGGGTCAGCTCAGAGGGGTTGCATGCCCCGAAGGACCAGCCTTGAGCATCCCCGCCTCCGGCATCCAGGGTGAAATCAGTGCTGAAACTGGAACCTGCAGTGCTGGAAGCATTTCCGACGTGCATCGTTTGGCCGTTAGCGCTGAATGGAAATGTCACCATGAAGGTGAAGATCACAGCAAATTGAAAAAAGCGTCGCATGGTTCGTCCTCCCATGGGGTCGAATAAGGTAGTCTCGGTTAACCGAAGTAAACAAAAGATAATAGCCTGGGCCTTTTTCCGCCCTCTGTTAATGAGTTTCCTGGTGTTTACAAGACGATTCAAGTACTAGTTTGGTAAATTATCGAGATTCGAGCATATGTCGCTTTGTCTAGTCTTAAATCCCTTTAATTGTTACATTTCTGAACTTGAGGGGGGTGCCGTGGCTTTGTAGTTCTATCGGTCCTCTATTTGGAATTGGGCTGGATCTCCTCCAGTAATTCTCCAATACAATGTCGTTTACAACTAACCTGTCATTTAAATAGACCGTCACTCGGGGGCCCCGCATGATGATACGAAAGTGATTCCACTCACCCGGCGGATGGTCGGCGATTTCCAAGGGGGTCGCTCCTCCTTTTTGATTGTTGAAGAGTCCTCCGGATCCGACAGGGTTCTTCAAGGGGTCCCAAATCTGAACTTGGGGGCAGCCTCGAAGATAGATTCCGCTGTCGCCACCGGGAGTAATCTGCCACTCAATTTGCAACTCGAAATCACCGTACTCTTTGCAGGTCACGAGGTTTTTGCCACCGCCGTCGAAATGCAGGACCCTATCTTCGACGCGCCAGTGACGTCTCATCTCCATATTGGCCTTATTTTGGCGTGAATCCTTCTCGGCGCTGCTGAGAGACTGTTTCTGGTAGGGGTCGGCATAGAATCCTTGCCATCCCGCGAGAGAATCCTCAGCGATCAGGTTCTCGCGACGATCTTCAAAGGATTTACAGCCGGATCCGATAAAGAGGAGGCTGGCCAGCAGGCAAATGGCAAAGGATCGCATTTTCATACAGATTTAGACCCTTTCGAATGGTTTACGGCTCGCCAGTCGGTCGTAGCCTCGAGTCACGTCAGACCTTACGATCCTGTCCTTGTCCCAGTCCTCTTTAAGGGACCAGTTCGTTGAAATTGTCGAGTGATGGAATCGGGTTTGGCGTTGGCCGACCCGGATGGGTCACTCTGAGTCAGGAAGGGTACCCGTGACACCGCCTCTCTCAAAAGATCTGAATGTCAAATTGTCGGCGATGATGTTTCTTCAGTATGCGATTTGGGGGGCCTGGCTGCCCTTGTTGTACCCATACCTCAAAAATCACATGCAGTTTGCGGATGCCGATATTGGCAACATGTTTGCCGTCGGTGCCGTGGGAGCGATTTTAGCTCCATTTATCGCAGGTCAGATTGCCGATCGATTTTTCCGTACGGAAAGATTTTTGGCATTTAGTCATTTGGCTGGAGCCGTGGTGGTTTGGCAACTCGCTTCCATCGAACCGGGGGAGGGCGCTGTCGATCAGTTTCTGATCTACAGTTTGATCTACAGCTTGATCTACTCGCCGACCCTCTCTTTAACCAATTCCCTCAGTTTTCATCATCTCCCTGATCGAGATCGGGACTTTGGACGTGTTCGAGTTTGGGGCACGGTCGGGTGGATCATCGTCGGTATCATGATCGGCCAGCACCTCTTGAGAAGTTACGCCGGCGGAGATTTTACGAATGCTGAAAACCCTGAGGTCTACGCCGGATATGCGGATGCATTCAAGCTTTCAGCCTTGATCGGCGTCGCGATGGGAGTCTTCTGTTTTTTCCTTCCCGCAACTCCGCCAATGGGGAAGAAGGAAGACAACGCTTCATTTGCCGCACTGGGAGAAGTCCAAAAGCAGCCGTTGGCGATTCTCTTCGCTTTGGCGGTTCCCATCTCCTGTATTCACCAATTCTACTTTGTTCACACCGCGGGCTTTTTGAACACGGTGCAAAAAGAGCTGAATGACGCAGGCCTTGCCAATGCCATCAATAAGTTTCTGGGAATCGGGGGTGGCGGCCTGATGACCGTTGGCCAAATGAGTGAAATCCTCGTCTTGGCATTCATTCCTTTGTTGGCGACTCGGTTTTCCAGAAAGCAATTGCTACTGATCGGGCTCATTGCCTACGCGTTGAGGATGGCCATCTTTGCCTATGCTCCCGGTTGGCTTGGAGATTCTGCAATGGGGTTGATCCTATTCGGGGTGGCCCTTCACGGGATCTGTTTCGGCTGTTTCATTTTTGTCGCCTTTATGATTGTCGACGAGGAGTGTCGTAAAGACATTCGAGCCAGTGCCCAGAGCCTCTTCAATCTGGTCATCGTTGGTTTCGGCGTCATCGTTGGCAGCAAAATCGCCACAGGAGTCTCGGGTTGGGCAAATGATAAGAGCGTGATCGTCGCGGACTCTCCTTGGCATTTGCCCTTTGAGCGTCTCTTCTCTTTGCCGATGTGGGCCAGCCTTGTTTGCATTGGTGTATTGATGATGTGTTACCAGTCTGGAGATGCCAAGGGTGAAGAGAGTGGGTCTGAATGATTCAGCAAGCAGGATCTCCTCTCACACGACCGATCGATCGTCGGAAGTTTTTGTCCCTGGCCGGTGCCGGTTTGGCCACAGGTCTCGCGGGGTGTGGCGGATTACGTATGGGAGGTTTCCAGGTGATACCCGTTCCTCGTCCTCCGAAGGAATCCTTTGAAATCTCGCTCGCTCAGTGGTCACTGCATCGCGTCTTGAAGTGGGGTGACCTGAACAATCTCGATTTTCCACGAGTGACTCGGGAGATGTTCGACATCGATGCGGTCGAATACGTCAACACCTTCTTTAAGGACAAGGCTCGTGACGAATCTTACCTGAAAGATCTCAAGCAGCGTTGTGACGATCATGGGATCACGAGTTTGTTGATCATGTGCGATGGTGAAGGAAGCCTGGGTGATCCTAATGAGGAGGCTCGCACAAAAGCCATTATGAACCATCATCGTTGGGTCGATGCAGCAAAGTTTTTAGGTTGCCACTCCATCCGTGTCAATGCGGCGAGTTCAGGAACTTATGATGAGCAGATGCGTCTCGCCGCGGATGGCCTTTCTCGATTGACGGAGTATGGCGACTCACAAGGACTCAATGTCATCGTTGAAAATCATGGCGGGCTATCCTCCAATGGTTCGTGGCTTGCCGGTGTGATGAAGATGGTCGATCATTCCCGTTGCGGAACCTTGCCCGACTTTGGCAATTTCCATCTTGGCGGCGACAAATGGTACGACCGCTACAAGGGAGTCGAGGAGCTGATGCCCTTTGCCAAGGCTGTGAGCGCAAAAAGTCATCAGTTCGACGAAGAAGGTAATGAGGTTCGTACCGATTATCGTCGGATGATGAGAATCGTTCGCGATGCGGGCTATCGAGGATATGTAGGAATCGAATTTGAAGGGCCTGGCGACGAAGCCGAAGGCATTCTTGCGACCAAGCGTCTTCTCGAACGGGAACGTGATCGCTGGTGGCAAGAGGATGAAATCAAGAAAGCCTGAATAAAAAAGCAGAGAGGAACCTGTAATGACACAACAAAATCATGAGGCGGCACCCCAAAACGGCCGCAGGGACTTTCTCAAGGGGGCAGCCCTTGCTGCAGGAGCGATGGCCGTCACCGGTTGTGTGGCTCCGGGGGCAGCACGGATCGGTGCGGTACCGGGAACCATCGGAACCGCCCGCAGTCGAACTCCTATGGGAGAAGATGGTCTGGTCAACATCGCCATTCTGGGTACCGGCGGCATGGGTGGGGGTCATATCGATTCCTTCATGCGCTTTGCCAAGAAGGGCGAGGAGAAGGTTCAGATCGTTGCCGTTTGTGACGTCAACACCGTTCGCCGAAAGGTGGCTGAGGACAAGGTCAACAACAGTCAGGGTGGAGAGGTGGCGGTCTACACCGATTACCGCGAGATGCTTGAGCGAGATGACATTCACGGAGTCGTGATCGCATCGCCGGAGCATTGGCACGGCAAGCAGGCGGAGGATTGCCTTCTTGCGGGCAAGGACGTCTACCTCGAAAAGCCGATGACCCTAAATCTTCCTGACGCTCTGCGTCTGCGGGAAGTGGTGCGCAAGAATCCGGATGTTCTGATTCAAATCGGCACCCAAAAAATCATGCTACCCAAATACAAGGCGGCTCAGGAGATGATGGCCCGGGGAGACGTCGGTAAGCTGACCTTCAGTCAGACCTCTTACTGCCGCAACTCCAAGGATGGCGAGTGGCTCTACTACGGCATCGACCCCAAAGTACAGCCGGGTGAAACGCTTGATTGGGATCTGTGGTGTGGCCCCCTGGGCAAGCGCGAGTGGGATCCTGCCTTCTACGCCCGCTGGCGTCGATACCGGGATGCCTCGACCGGCATCATCGGCGACTTGCTGGTGCATGAGGTGACTCCGCTGGTGATGGCCCTCGATCAGGGTTGGCCTACGCGAGTGGTCGCCACCGGAGGTCATTACGTGGACAAGGCGATGGAGAACCATGATCAGGTCAACCTTCAGGTCCAGTTCGAGAAGGGCCATACCCTGATCGTGGCAGGATCGACCTGTAATGAGAATGGCCTGGAGACGATGGTTCGGGGTCACATGGGAACCGTCTACCTCAATGGTGGCAACTGCAAGATGGTGCCTCAGCGGATCTTTGCTGACGACGTCGATCCGGAAGAAGTCGTCTGTGAAAACATCGGCAATGATCAGGATGCCCTGCGCAAGAATTGGCTCGATTGCATTCGCACCCGTCGCCAGCCTGATTCCAACGTCGAATTGGGTACCAAGGTGATGGTGATCGTCGATCTCGCTTCCCGTTCGATGTGGGAAGGTAAAGCTTTCGAGTTTGATCCGGCGACGATGACCGCTTCTGCCATCGGCTAGGGGGTGGAGTTGTTGGAACGCGGCGCCCTCGCGGCGATGGGGACACGATTTGAAATCATCGTCGCGGGGGAATCGGTTTCCCTCGCCAGAGCGGCCATTGAATCAGCCTTTGCAGAGATCGAAAATTGCCATCGCTTATGGAATCCATTTAGCGCTGACAGTTTGGTTTCACAGCTACATGAAGCAACGGAGCATGAGATCCCCATCGATGGATTGACTCATGAGTTGCTCTCTCTTTGTCAACGATTGGAATCGGATACGAAGAGGGCTTTTTCAGCGACGACCGGTGCGTTCCTTGCTTCCAGAGATCCCCGAAGATCTGTATCCCAAGATGGAAGTGAGGGGCATCAGGGGTATTTTGAGCTCCTTGAGAATCCTCCCCGGGTGCGAATTTCAGATTCGAGATTACGCTGGGATTTCGGTGCGATTGCCAAAGGCTTCGCACTCGATCTTGCGGTCGAAGTGATGCGGGAAGACGGGATTCAAAACGCTTTCTTGCATGGGGGGTCGAGTAGCGTTGCTGCAATAGGGGCAGCCCCCGGGCTTTCGGGTTGGCGAGTTCAATTACCCCAAGGGGGGATTCTTGAGCTTAAAGATGGAGAGAGCCTTGCCGTAAGCAGTGGCCACGGTAACTACCAAGGGGACCATTTAGTGGATCCACTCAGCGGTGATTGGATTGAGAATCTCTCCTTCGGTTGCTGGGTTCGTGGGACGAGTACCGCTGAGGCGGATGCTTGGGCGACGGCCCTTCTGGTTCTAAAGCAACGCGCAGATTTTTCAGCAGGGTTGGGAACCGAGGGTGAAGACTGGGGCTTTTTTGAAATTGATAACGAGATGCAAGTAGGGAACGATGAAGTCGATGGGGATTCGGTGGCTCTGCAGTGCTTGAGTCCTTCCGCTAGCGGCGATGAATCTGCAGTGATCTAGACCGACAAGACAAACTTCGCGGAAGAGGCATTCCGCAGGAGGAGAAACATGACTACCGATCGTAGGGAATTCATGATCCAGAGTGCCGGAGCATTGGCGGGTGTCGCTTTGCTACCGGGTTTGGAGGGGTTGGCGCGCTCCATCGAGGAGGGCTATCCAGTGGGCATCATTGGGACGGGCCGCCAAGGGCGTGCGATCGCCGCGGAATTGCAAAAAATAGGCGCAAAAATCGTCGCGATCTGTGACAACGATGCCCCTCGCCTACGCAGTGGAAGTCGGCGTGTCAAAGAGGCCAAGACCTATGCCGACGCGGATAAAATGCTGACGACCGAAAAGGGGATCGAAGCGGTCTTTGTCGCCACCCCAACACACCTCCATCGGGGGGTGGTAGAATCGGCGATTGCTGCCGGGAAGCATGTCTATTGTGAGGCACCCTTGGCTCATACTGTCGAGGACGCAAAGGCGATTGCTCTCGCAGCCCGGGGAAGTTCCAAAGTGTTTCAGGCGGGCTTGCTCGCGCGATCGAATCCGGTGTACTCGTTGGCTCGATCCTTCTATCGCACCGAGGCTTTCCTCAAGCTGGTCTCGATGCGTGGTCAAAACTCGCGCAAAGATAGCTGGCGTCAGGCAGCTTCCACCGCAGAGAGACAGGCGCGCCTCGATTGGCGTCTGAATGAAGCGACTTCCACCGGTTTACCGGGTGAGTTGGGAACCCATCAATTTGATGTCTTCCATTGGTTCACCGGTAAGTACCCAGTGCGTGTGCAAGGCCGCGGTGGGGTCTTGGTTTGGGAGGATGGTCGTAAGGTCGCGGACACTGTCAATCTCGTTCTCGAAATGGATGGCGGAGAGTGTATCGAGTACCAAGCGACACTGGGTAACTCATATGGAGGCCGCTACGAAGTCCTTCACGGGGTCAACTCAGCCTTCCGGTTGGCGTGGTCCCATGGCTGGATGTTCAAAGAAGCCGATGCGGCCACGCAAGGGTGGGAGGTTTACGCGAATCGCCAACGATTCTTCAACGATGAAGGCATCACTTTGATCGCTGATGCGACCAAATTGGCGAGTCAAAACAAGCTGAAGGACGGTGTCGGCTTACCGCACGATTCCCTCTATTACGGCATCTCTGATTTCCTCACCAGTTGCCAAGAAGAGAAGTTTCCCAAGACTGGAGCTGGCGAAGGCTATCGTGCAACAGTGGTCGGCATCGCCGCTCACCGGGCTGTCGTCGAGGGCACAACGGTAGAGATTTCACCCGACGATCTAAAGGAGGCCTGATTTGAAGATCGGTATCGGAGAAGGGCTTCGCTCCCTACCGCTGGGAGCACGTCTGGGACTTACGGGATTGTGTATCGTTCTTCTTGGAGGGCTTTTTGCGAGCTTCCAACATATGAAGAACCACTATGCAGACCGAGATGCGAAGCCAGAGTTTTCCACCGACGATGTGGTGAGTGCTTATCATGGACTCGACAGCCCTGCACCGCTGATGGTGGCGATTGAAAGTGGACATCCTGAGACCCTGCCTCAAGAGCAGCGGGAGATCCTCATCAGCTGGCTCACCGGTGACCGAGTGCTGATGAAGTACGACAGTGAGGATTGGGCCCAGGTCCCCGCAGATATTCTCGACGAATATTGCCTCTCTTGTCACACCCGGGACCAAGCAGAGTCGCAGGGGATTCCCGCAATGGAGTACTTCGATGACATCAAACCTCTCGTGATCTCCCGTAAGGTGGAGAGGACCCCCGACGAGATTCTGGCGGCCTCGACCCATGCCCACGCCCTGAGCATGTCGATTCAGGGCTTGGTCGTTTTGTTTCTTGCCCTCCTCACGGCATGGCCAATTCGGTTTATCAGCGTCCTTTGCGCCATCATGGGCCTGGGATTGGTCGGCGATATCGGGGGTTGGTGGCTCGCCCGATACAGTGCATCATTTGTCACACTGATCATGGTTTCTGGAGCGGCTTACAGCGGTATTCAAACCCTACTTCTGGGTGGGATCATTTGGGATACTTGGTTTGGGCGCGGCAAATCCAGTGCTAGTGATTGAGTATAAAGATAGAACGAATGGCGATTTGAAGGAGGCAAGATGGCTTCAGGATCCTCAGGAACTGACCGTAGAGATTTTCTCAAGGGCGCTGTAGCGACAGCGGCATTGGCTGGGCTGGCTCCAGGTCTTACCCCTGGATTGGCTCGGGGGATGGGGCCTGTTTCCGGTTCGGATGAAATTCGAGTGGGTTTGATCGGTTGTGGTGGCCGAGGATCTGGTGCGGCTGATAACTGTGTGAAGGCTGCCGACGGAGTCAAGATCGTGGCGATGGCGGATCTGTTTGGCGATCGTCTCGAGTCGAGCCGCAGTCATTTGATGGGTCTCGGCGATCGCTTCGACGTTCCCGACGAACGCTGTTTCGTGGGTTTTGATGCCTACCAGCAATTGCTCGCCTGCGATGTCGATCTGGTCATCTTGGCAACCCCGCCAGGTTTTCGACCGATGCATTTCGAAGCGGCGATCGATGCGGGCAAGCACGTCTTTATGGAAAAACCGGTGGCCACAGATGCGCCAGGTATCCGAAAAGTTCTGGCAGCGGCTCGTAAGGCTAAAGAAAAGAACCTGGGTGTTGTGGCTGGAACCCAAAGGCGCCACCAAAAGGGCTATATCGAAACGATGGAGCGGATTCACGATGGGGCTATCGGTGAATTAGTTGGCGCTCAAGTGTATTGGAATCAAGGGGGTTTGTGGGTGGTTCCACAAACTGACGAGATGTCCGATATGGAGTGGCAGTGCCGCAACTGGCTCTACTTCACTTGGGCCAGTGGAGATCACATCGTGGAGCAACACATCCACAATATCGACGTGATGAACTGGGCCTTCGGAGGGCCACCAAAAAAGGCGTTGGCGATGGGGGGAAGGCAAGTTCGGACCGGATCCCAATACGGAAACATCTTCGACCACTTTGCTGTTGAGTATGAGTTCGATGGGGGAGTTCGTGCCCTCAGTGAATGCCGTCAAATCGACGATTGTTGGAACAGGGTTTCTGAAAAAATCATCGGTACCGAAGGTACAGCAAACCCTTCCGGAAGTATCACTAGCAGCAAAAACGGTGACTGGCGATCTGGAGGCGGCGGGAAAAATGCCTACGTTCAGGAACATACAGATCTGATCGAGAGCATCCGTCGCAATGAAGTCCTCAATGAAGGAGAGACGGTCGCCATGAGTACTTTGACCGCCATCATGGGTCGAATGAGTGCCTACACCGGCAAGGAAGTGACACTCGAATTCGCTCTTCAATCGGAGGAGAGTTTGCTGCCTGAGAAGTGGGAGTTTGGCCCCTTGGCGACTCCACTGGTGGCTGTTCCCGGTAAGACACCTTTAATCTGATCTGAAGGAGTTTCGATGGATCGTCGTACCTTTGTGACACTGACAGCTCTTGGATTACTGGGAGGGTGTGCGAATACCATGACCGGAGCCCGTGATTCAAAGGGTCGAGTCTCATCGCCTCTACAGGGGAGCAACGCCTCGAAGATCATGAAGTGTCTCAAGATTGGGATGGTCAATGTCGAGGGAACGCTAGAGGAGAAGTTTCAACTTCTTCGAGAAGTGGGCTTCGATGGCGTAGAGATGGATTCGCCTGCTGGAGTCGATTGGGATGAAGTTGTAGAGGCGAGAGATCACACCGGGCTGACAATTCCGGGAGTCGTTTGCTCGACCCATTGGGGGAAACCCCTTTCATCTCCAGACCCGGCGGTGCGCAAGGCTGGAATCGAGGGAATGGAGACGGCCCTTCGCGATTGCCGTAAGGTGGGAGGCTGGACAGTTCTCCTGGTGCCAGGGGTATGCAACAAAGAAGTCTCCTATGAACAAGCTTGGGAGAGATCCACTCAAGCGGTCAAGGAACTGATCCCCCTTGCTGAAGAGCTCAAGGTTCAAATCGCTTTTGAAAATGTTTGGAATAACTTCATCACCCAAGCGGATGAAGCGGTGCGCTACGTCGATCAATTTGAGAGTCCGACCGTAGGGTGGTACTTCGACACCGGGAACATCGTTCGCTATGAAGAGCCGGTGGATTGGGTGCGGAAACTGAACTCAAGGATCCTGAAACTCGATATCAAGGACTACTCTCGCCGCCTCATGGAGGAGGAGGGAGTATGGGCCGGATTCCGTTGCAAGATTGGGGATCCTGATTCCTCTGTGAATTGGGCAGCAGTCATGGCGGAAATCCGCAAGCTCGGTTATTGCGGTTGGGGCTCTGCGGAAGTTGCCGGTGGTGGCAAGGAGCGATTGGCGGAGATTTCGAAGCGTATGGACGACGTCTTTAATCGCTAGAAAATGACAATGGGAAGGCGAGCTTCCTGCGAATAGAATAGAGACAACCCCTTCACTGGTCTGCTATTCGGAGGAAGAATGACGTTCTGCATTTCCAGATCTCAGCTCGCAATTTGTGGCACCGCTGTACTCTTTTTCGCATTGCTACTTCATCCGGCCTCAATCAGTGCTCAGAGTTCCTGGACCAATTGGGAGAGTCCTCCGGTGCATCCCCTGGAAAAAGTTCCAGGTACTTCATTGCTGTTGGCGGTGAACACCGCAGATGGTCAGCTGGAATTGCACGAGGCAGCGGGCGGAAGTCTCAGTCCCGTGGCATCGATTCCGGTGGGCCTCGACCCGGTCTCGGTAAGAGCTCTCTCCTCTACGAAGGCTTGGGTTGTCAATCGTATCTCCGATAGCATCAGTATCGTCGATCTCGATCGCGGAGTGGTCGAGTGGACGATACTGACTCCCGATGAGCCGGCGGACGTGGCTTTTGCGGGGGATCCTTTGAGAGCCTTCGTCTCCTGCTCAGGAACAGATCAGGTTTTGGTTTACGATCCACTTCAAGCTCGTCCCGTACCTTTGGCGACATTAGAGATCATCGGAGAAGAGCCAAGAGCGTTGGCGGTGAGCCCCGATGGCATGACGGTTTACTGTGCCATCTTTGAATCGGGAAATGCGACGACGATTCTCGGCGGAGGTTTAGAAATCAGCACGACTCTGGCATTTCCTCCAAATGCGGTGAGTCACCCAGCGGGCCCTTATGGTGGAGTGAATCCTCCCCCCAACTCGGGCAATCTTTTTGAGCCGGCCTTCAATCCTTTAGCGGGAACTCCTCCGCCGGTGGGACTGATCGTTCGCCGTGTCGCTCCAGGTGTTTGGCTCGATGACAATGGTGGAGATTGGTCCAACCTGGTGTCTGGCCCCCAGGCAGAACTGAGTGGGCGTCCGGTGGGGTGGGATCTTACCGATCACGATGTCGCAGTCATCGATACCGCAAGTCTGACGGTGGGCTACATCGGCGGATTGATGAATATTTGCATGTCGATCTCTGTGCGCCCCACGGATGGTGCTGTCTCTGTGATCGGGACGGAGGCGCATAACGAGATTCGTTTTGAACCGAACCTGAATGGTAATTTCATCGATGTGGTCCATGCTTTCGGATCAGCAGGAGGAGGTTCTATCACTCTCAATGATCTGAATCCGCATCTTCCAGACAACGGCTCCTCTGTTGCTGAGGACCTCCGTGAAATTAGTATTGGTGATCCGCGCGCTTTGGTGTGGGATTCAACGGGTGATTTCGCTTACGTGGCGGGTAAAGGATCCAACAACATCATTCGGATTCAGGCCAACGGGGAGCGGGATCCCGGCTTTGCACCCATCGATGTGGGCGCGGGTGCTACCGGGCTGGTTCTGGATGGAGATCTTCTCTACGTCCATGAGCACTTTGATGCCGCCGTGTCGTTGGTCGATTTGACTTCCGGTCAGGTGTTGAGTCGAATCTCGCATCATGATCCCACTCCTACTCCGGTTAAAGATGGTCGCCGTTTCCTTTATGACACGCACCTGACATCTGGAATGGGCCAGGTTTCCTGTGCTTCCTGTCATGTGGATGCGCGAACCGATCGCCTCTCCTGGGATTTGGGTGATCCTTCACATGATGTCGAACTCTTCACGGAAGTTTGCAACATGGGGTTACCGATTTCACCTCCTGGAGCTTGCGAGGACTTCCATCCGATGAAGGGGCCAATGCTCACGCAAACGATGCAGGACATCATCGGCAAGGAACCGCATCACTGGCGTGGAGATCGAGCTGGAATCGAAGCCTTCGGTGCTGCGTTTATGCTGATCAATGGTGATGATCAGCCGGTAGTGGGTGCAAGCATGCAGTTGTTTGAGGACTTTTTGGCCTCGATTCACTTTCCTCCGAATCCCCATCGTAATCTCGATAACTCGCTTCCAGTGGCCCTTGAGCTGGAGGGTCACTTTACCACGGGTAGATTTGGCTCAGAGGGGGATCCTCTCGGAGTGGGCAATGCTCAAACCGGGCTCGACTTGTATCGAAATGCGGGGCTTGACGGCGGATTGCAGTGTGTCACCTGTCATGCTCTACCGATCGGTATCGGCCCTAATGCGATTCTTTCCGGCGGACTTTCGATGACGGAACTTCCGGATGGACCCATGGGTGAAAAGCACCATGGCATCGTCAGCGTCGATGGTTCAAGTCAGCCGCATTTTAAGATTCCTCAATTGCGGAATATCTATAAGCGAAGTGGATTCAATACGACTCAATTGCAGAATACTTCCGGCTTTGGTTTTCTTCATGATGGAAGTGTCGATTCCATCGAACGCTTCCTCAGTGAGCCTGCTTTCGATATCCAGAGTGATCAGCAATTGGCGGACTTGGTGGCGTTCATGTTGGCTTTCTCCGGGTCCGATCTTCCTGAGGGTAGTTTCTCGACTCCGTTTGAGCCACTGGGGACTCCTAGTCAAGATTCCCATGCTGCCGTGGGTAAGCAGGTGACTTTGGACAGTTCCAATAACTCTGATCCCGTTCTACTAGGAGTCATCGAAACGGTTCGACAGCAGGCCGCTCAGGGGAAAATCGGCCTGATTGCTCGTAAAAACACAGCGAGTGGAATTCGTGGGTACGTCCTGGTTGGCACAGGCAATCTGATGCAGTCAGATATCGTTGCAGAGAATACTAATTTGGACGCTTTGATCGCTGCAGCCTCAGATACCGAAGAGTTAACCTTGATGGCTGTTCCACTCACCTCGGCGATTCGAATGGGCATCGATAGGGATATGGATGGGGCATTCAATGGTGACGAGATCTTAGCGTGCTCCGATCCTGCTGATCCCACTTCTTTACCCGGGAGTTGTGGACAGCCTCAGTTTATTCGCGGGGATACGAATTTTGACTCGGGACGCGATATTTCTGATGTCATCACGACTCTGAACTATCTCTTTGGCGGTGGTACGACGACCTGTGAAGACGCGCACGATTCCAATGATGACGG
>NHDG01000071.1 GCA_002167285.1 Planctomycetia bacterium TMED53 | reverse complement strand
CCTTCCCCTCCCTCCCTTCCCTTCCCGAGGCGCAACCGTGCAACCAAGCTTCCGAGACTCTGTTAAAATTGGCACCATGGTTCTCGAGGAAGGAGAACCGTTGATCCGAATTGTGACCCGTCACAATTCAAAGCAACCGGTCCAGTTGACCCTTGCCTTGGCATGGCCTGAATCTCTTCTCCCTGAAAGAACTGCCAAGTCCATCGCTGGTGAAGCGAATAAAGATGAGCGGGCCTCTACTCCGCAAGACTCTCCCAGTGAAAGCAGTGAAGGAAAACCCAAGGTCGTCCTCGCACCTGAGGGGAAAAAACCAAAGGGAATCACCAAGCCACAAATTCCAGAGCCGGTCAGTAATCCGGTGGTGAAGAAGCCTCAGCCGATTAAACCTCAGGCAAATAAGCAGCAGGAAAAGCAGCCGACCTCACCGCTGCAGCCGCTGCCGACTGTCTTTATGGAGACCGATAACGGTAGTTTTCTGATTCGGCTTTATGAAGATGACGCTCCAAATACGGTGGCCCACTTTATCCATTTGGTCGAAAGTGGTTTTTACGACGGAAAAACCTTCCACAGGTTGGTGAAAACCGGTTCAAACAGAGGGTTTATTCAGGGTGGTAGCCCCGATGGTACGAGTGCAGGAGTCCTCGATTACACGATCAAGGATGAACCGAGCAAGAACCGTCGGGTGATTCCCTTTTCGTTGGTGATGGCTCGACATCACACGAAACCAAACTCTGCAAGTTCGCAGTTTTTCATCGCATTCGACCATCTGGCTTACCTCGATGGGAAGTACACCGTTTTTGGCGAAATCATCAATGGCCAGAAGAGTGCAGCAAGATTGACCGAGGGTAGCCAAATCGAAAAGGTGACGGTTCGAAACAAAAGAAACCGGGATTACACCTTTGAGAAATTTGATCAGAAACAGTAAATCAAGACGGATACAGGAAGCGCAATGAACCAAGTCAATCTGAGCCGTGGAGAATCGGGAATCGCGACGGTCACCATCGACCGCCAAAAGCAGCTGAATGCTCTCGATGATGCAACGGTTGCGCTGATTCGACAGACCTTCGAGGAGATCTCTGCAGACGATACGATTAAGGTCGTCATCCTGACTGGAGCAGGAGATCGAGCCTTTGTCGCTGGAGCAGACATTCAGGAGCTGGCGCAGCAGGATGCTCTGCAAGCCCGTGAGCGTGCACTCGTAGGTCAGGCAGCATTCTCAGCCATCGAAAACTGCGGTAAGCCGGTGATCGCCATGATCAATGGCTTTGCTCTCGGTGGGGGCTGTGAGTTAGCTCTGGCATGTCATCTTCGTTACGCTTCTGCGAAGGCGAAAATTGGCTTACCCGAGGTCACTTTGGGGATTATTCCCGGATATGGCGGAACCCAAAGACTCCAGAGGATCGTCGGAAGGGGGCTTGCCCTCGAGATGATTCTCTCTGGGGAATTCATTAATGCTGAAAAAGCTCAACAGATCGGTCTCGTTAACGGCGTCTTCGACCCAGAAGAGTTGTCTGCGGGAGTGATGGCCGTCGCTGAGGTGATCGCCCAAAGAGGCCCCAAAGCGTTGACCTTTGCCATCGATGCGGTGATCCGTGGTGGAGAAGCTCCACTGGAAGAAGGACTCGCCATCGAAGCGGACCTGTTTGGTTTGACCAGTGCGACAGAAGATATGAAAGAAGGAATGAACGCATTCCTGGAAAAGAGAAGTCCCGATTTTCAGGGACATTAAATCAACATCGACAGATCGATGCCTAGGCCAAGAGTAAAGGCCTGGAAACCTGAAAAGGAATCACACGATGAATCAAAAAATCCAAATCCTGGGTGGCGCCAGAACCGCCATGGCGGAATACGTCGGAACCCCCGGATTCGGCCTCTTCAAAGATCTTAGCGCCATCGAATTGGGTGCTTTGGCGACCCGTGAGGCATTGCGCCGCAGTGAGATCGAGGCGGAAGCTGTCGATCACGTCGTCATGGGTAACGTCATGCAAACCAGTGCCGATGCACTCTACGGTGCTCGCCACGTCGCATTGAGAGCGGATCTCCCCATCGAAACCCCGGCACTGACCGTCAACAGGTTGTGCGGTTCGGGTTTGCAGGCGGTCGTCACCGGTGCCCAGCACATCTTGTTGGATGAGGCGAAGGTCGTCGTCGCTGGAGGCATGGAGAATATGTCCCAGTGCCCCCATGTCATCCGCGGGGCCCGAGAGGGTTTTCACCTCGGACAGGGCAAGCTTGAAGACCTTCTGATGGCCTCTCTGCTGGATCCGTACTGCGGATTGTTCATGGCCCAGACTGCAGAAAAGCTGGCAACCCAGCACGAAATCAGTCGTGAAGAACAGGATGAGTTTGCCATCACTTCCATCTCCAGAGCTCGTGCTGCCCAGGAGAAAGGGCTCTTCGATGCGGAGATGTTCCCGGTAACGGTCAAGCGCCGTCGTGAAGAGATCGAAGTCTTCCGCGATGATCACATTAAGCCCGACACGACTCATGAGAAGCTGGCCAAATTGCGCCCCGCGTTTGGTAAAGAGGGCACCGTCACCGCAGGTAACGCGAGTGGCATCGTCGATGGAGCCGCCGCTGTGGTTCTCGCCGCAGAAGGTGCTCCGGCTGCGGATGGGCGTGAAGTTTTGGGAACGGTGAACGGTTGGCACGTGGTAGGAGTCGACCCTTCGATTATGGGAATTGGTCCTGCTCCGGCGATTCGTGGCCTTCTTGAAAAGCATGGTCTCTCCATCAGTGACATCGAGATTTTCGAGATCAACGAAGCGTTCTCTGCTCAATATCTTGCCGTAGAGAAAGACCTCGGACTGGATCGGGATCGCTGCAATGTCAACGGTGGCGCCGTTGCCCTTGGGCACCCTCTCGGAATGACCGGTACCCGACTGATCCTGACCGCGATCCACGAGCTTCGCCGCAGGGGCGGTGGCTTGGGAGTTGCGAGTGCTTGCATCGGTGGAGGACAGGGAATCGCTGTCCTCGTAGAAGCTTGATCGAACTGACGAGGAGTCAACGTGACAACGAACTATAAGATTGCAGTATTCGCCGGTGACGGAATCGGCCCTGAAGTGACTCAAGAAGCCCTCAGGGTTCTCGATGTCACTGCAGAGCTGGCGGGGTTTTCGGTCGATTACAAACACTTTCCCCATGGTAGTGAGCACTACCTGGCGACTGGCGAGCTTCTTCCTGACGACGTTCTCGAAGAGGTCCGTGGCATGGATGCGGTTTACCTCGGTGCCATCGGTGATCCACGCGTCGAGGTTGGCCTCGTCGAGCGGGGAGTCATCGCCGGATTGCGATTCGGTCTCGATCTTTACGTAAACTTGCGTCCGATTCGCCTGATGGCAGACAAGTTTTGCCCTCTCAAGGATAAGACCCCTAAAGACATCGATTTTGTCGTGGTCCGTGAGAACACTGAAGACGCATATGCAGGCATCGGTGGAATCCTGAAAAAGGGAACCGACAACGAAGTCGCTATGCAGCAGATGGTTTACACCCGTCAAGGTGTGGAGCGGGTCATCCGCTACGCATTCGAAACCGCCCGCAAGCGAGACCGTCAAAAGAAGTTGCTTCTGGTGGACAAAGCGAATGCCATTCGCGCACAAGATATCTGGACTCGCACTTTTGCGGAAGTCGGAGAAGAGTACCCCGACATCGAACGAGAGCATGCATACGTCGATGCGGCGTGCATGTGGATGGTGAAAAACCCGGAGAGCTTTGACACCGTGGTCACCACCAACTTGTTTGGGGACATCATCACCGATCTCGGTGCTGTCCTTCAGGGCGGAATGGGCGTCGCTGCAAGCGGCAACATCAATCCTGGAAAGGTGTCTCTCTTCGAGCCGATCCATGGTTCTGCACCGAAATACAAAGGACAGAATGTCTCCTGCCCCATCGCTGCAATCGCTGCGGTCTACATGATGCTCGATGAATTGGGCCAGACATCCTCTGCGGCCAAGATCGAGCAGGCCATCGAGAAGGTACTCAGTTCAGACGACGTCACCTCGGTCAGTGCCTCCAGTGGGATCTCAACTTCTGAATGGGGAGACCGGGTGATCGAGGCACTGAAGCAACTGTAGGAGCAGCGTGACAGAACACACTTCAAGAAATTCGATGTATCACCAGGGAACGGATCGTTCCCTGGTGATCCTTTTTGTCAGTGGCAAAGACAGCAAGGACTACTTGCAGCGGATGGTCTCTTGCGATGTGACCAAGGTCAGTCCTCAGCAAGGTTGTCGTGGCACACTCCTCGACGGTAAAGGACGTATTCAGGCGGCCTTCGACCTTCTGCAAGTCGAAGGTGGTTACATGCTGGTCACAGGTCGTGACCAGTCGGAGATTTTGCGAAGCCGCCTTATGGGGATGGTGATTCTCGAGGATGTAGAGATCGATACGCAAACGTATCAGTGGATCCATCTCCACGGTGATGATGCTGAAGAAGGATTGGCGCAGCTGGAACTTGAAGCGGGACCCGATTTTTTGTCGGTTCGTCAGGTCAATGATGCTTGGGTCGTCCGAAGACCCCGATTCCATCCGACAGGATTCGATTGGATTGTTGCAGCGAATCATGTTGATGAGGTGACGGACAAGCTCAACGCCACAGCCGATGTCGCTAACGATTCGGATCGTGAACTGGGCAGGATATTGCTCGGGTTACCCAAAGTTGGAGCTGAGATCGGCGATCGTACCTTGCCGCCAGAGGTGGGCTTCGCCGATGCCGTGGCTTACGACAAAGGTTGTTATGCCGGCCAGGAAGTTCTCGCTCGTATTCGAACTTATGGGCACGTCAATCGAGAGATCCGTCGCATCGATTTCAACGCCGAAGGTAGCGGCGAACAGCAACCGCAAGTGGGGGACGATGTATGGCCTCACCCGAATGGTGAAAAGCCGGTCGCCAAAATCACATCGATCGCAAAAAATGGCGAGAGCTGGGCTGCCATCGTTTCGGTTCGATATCGCTACCTCAGTGAAGCTGCCGAAGATGAATTGCTGGTGTGGAACCCCGATGGAGAAGTGCAATTGACCGGTACTCTTCAGCAGGTTTTCGCGCCGTAAATCTGATGACGGTTAGCGAGTCATCTCCAAGAGTTCTTCGTCGGAGAGCAATCGATCCGCTTTCTTGGCACAATCAAAGATACGTGTCACCAGCTCATCGGTGGGTTGAATTTGATTCTGCTCAAGCCAGAAGATGACATTCGATTTTCCGCTCATCGGCCCAATGCTGATCTTTTGGGCTAGGCCGAATTCATCAGCGGGCACTCCCGAATAAACCCGGTTGGCCAACCAGGTGTCATTTTTACGGAAAGCTTTGATGACTGCTGCCGCGTGAACACCGGTGGCCGTTTCAAAAGCGTCACTGCCAAACACTGGGTAGTTGCGCGGGATCGGTACGTGGCACCCTTCACTGACGGCTTCGACGTAGTCGGGAAGCAGGGTGAGATCGTTGTCGATGGCACCGATCAACTTCAAGTTGACGAGTAGCAGGTCCATCGAAGTATTGCCACAACGTTCCCCGATACCGAGGGCAGCACCGTGAATTCTATGAGCTCCCGCTTCGTAAGCGGCGATGGAATTGGCGACATCGAGATCCCTGTCGCGGTGTCCGTGCCAATCAATTTTGACTCCTTCGACACCGGTCTCCTTGACCACTTCCTGGATGAATCGGATCAGGGCGCGAACCCCGCTGGGAGTGGCATGACCGACGGTATCGCAAACACATGCTCGTGCCGCACCATGCTCGATAGCCGTGCTGTAGAGCGCGCGTAAGGTATCTGGGGTAGCGCGGGTCGTATCTTCCGTAACGTACATCTGAGGGATGTTTTCCTGGCGGCAGAAGTCGGAAGCGAAACGGGTGTGTTCCAGCATCCGTTCAAGGGTCCAGTCTTCGGTATATTGGCGAATCGGGCTTGAACCGATGAAGGTGCAGCACTCGATGGGAATCCCCACCTTTTGACTGATTTCTGCGACGGCACGAATATCGTTTTCGTGGGTACGGGCAGCGCAGTTAGGGGTGATGGAGAGGTTCTCCTCGACGATCAACTGGCACAGGCGTGTGACATCTTCCACCGCCCGTGGGCCAGCTCCAGGGAGACCGACATTGGCGGTATGAATGCCGAGCTTGTCCATCAAGCGGAGGATTTCAAACTTCTTTTCGATGGGTGGATCGACGACGGAGGGGGATTGCAGACCATCTCGGAGAGTCTCGTCATCAAATTCTACGGGGGCTCTTCCCTCGTCGTTGCTCTCCGCAGTATTCCAGTCGTGAATTAAGTCGTGGATACGATCTTCACCCTGGTCGCTAAACCCATCTCCGATATCTGACACGTTACCCCTTTTCGTCGCACTTCGATTGGTGAGATACAAATCAGTGTGATTCACCAAGTATTCCGATGATAGGACGCCAGAAACTCCGGTCAAGAACTGCTCCCTGTCTAATGGAACATTAAAGGTGACCTTGGAGTTCTAGTTTAAAGCTACTGCCGATCTGATCGTTAAAGCCCCTGGTATTTGGGACCTCCCGCATCCGAGGGAACAGTCCATTGGATGACCTGGTAAGGATCGAGGATGTCACAGGTCTTGCAATGGACACAATTGGAGTGATTGATCTGCAGTCTTTCATTCCCTGATCCGTCATCGACCATCTCATAAACACTCGCCGGGCAGAAGTGTTGGCAAGGATTGCCATACTCTTCCTTACAGCGACTGACGCACAGATCAGGCTCGACGACTTTCAAGTGGCTGGGTTGATGTTCCGAGTGTACCGACCCAGCGTGGTAGACCTGGGTTACTTTATCGATGAGACGATCGCCATCGTATTCTGGAGCATTCGGTTCTGGTCGGGCTTGGTCGAGTTTTCTCATCTCATCGTGATCTGCCTTGAGGGGGGCAAACTCGGCTCCTATTCCACCGAGCACATATTTGATGCCCGCTCGAATGGCGCCACCCCAGAATCCGCGTCCCTGAAACTCGGCACGATAATTCCGTACCCGATACAGTTCCGACTTGAGCCAGGAATTTTCAAAGCGCTCTTCGTACCCTTGTAGTGAAGCCGCTGAGAAATCGTCTTTTCGAATCGCATCGAGGAGGGTTTCAGCGGCGAGAAGGCCTGTCTTCATCGCGGTATGAACTCCCTTGAGACGGCTGACATTCAGGTTCGATCCGGAGTCACCGATGATCAGGAAGCCATCCCCGTAGGGGCGGGGGCGTGACCAATAGCCCCCTTCCGGCAAGCACTTGGCTCCCGCTTTGAGAATCTCTCCGCCTTCGAGGATGTCGGCGATGAAGGGGTGAGTTTTCCAGCGTTGGAAATTTTCCCATGGGTCGGTCCAAGGTTGTCCCGCGTCGAGGGCGGTGACGAATCCCACCGACGCACGATTACCGGAGAGACCGTAGATCCATGAACCTCCATACTCTCCTGAATCGAGGGGCCAACCGGAGGTGTGGATCACCTTGCCCGCAGGCAGGCGGCCTTCCGGAAGTTGCCACAACTCTTTGCACCCAGTGCCGTAGATTTGTGGATTTCTGCCTTCGAGATTTTCTGCTTCGATCAATTGTTTGGTGAGGGAGCCACGAACCCCTTCACCGAGCACTGTGCAACGGGCATGGATATCGGCACCGGGTTCGTAAGTGGATCCCGGTTCACCATTTTGATCGAGCCCTTTATCCATCGTCCGTACACCTGCGACGTGGCCATTTTCATCACGAATGAATGAGTCTCCGGGGAAACCCTCGAAAACCATGATCTCTGCTTCTTCACATTGGTCTTTGAGGTACTGCACCATCTCGGAGAGACTGATCACGGGAAAGCCGTGGTTTTTCAGCATCGGCGGAACTGGGATTCTCATCGCTCCGCTGGCAGAAAGGTGTCGAACCTCTTCGCGGTCAACCCAGGCTTCGACCGGTACTCCTTTGTCACGCCAATCTTCACCGAGCAGTTCTTCCAATGGGCGTGGATCGACCACTGCACCTGACAGGATGTGGGCACCGATCGACTGACCCTTTTCGATGACTGCGATTTCGATGTCATCATTTCCCATGGCAGCCAATTGGCGTTTAAGGTGAAGGGCGCCGGTCAGAGAGGCAGGGCCAGCTCCGACAAACAGGATATCGACGGGGAGTTCTTCGCGCTCAGCGGTCATCCGATCTCCGATCTTGCGAGAATGGGGACATCCTATACAGCTACGCTTAGATTTCCACCGTACCGGCTCTTGCTTGCAGTGGAGCGTTTCCCGGCGTAGTTTTCACCACTTCAATGACAGAATTCCGGTGACCGGGAGGCAGAAGGTTATGGCAAAGTCCGACAAAGCTCGCAAAGGGACCCGCTCGAAGGCCAAATCAGGGCCCAAGACCAATTCAGCGTCCAAGGGCAAGCTTCGTCTCGATGGGCATTCCCTTACGCTGGAGGATCTACGCAAGATTGCCGCTGGCAATGTCACCCTCACCATCTCTTCCAGCGCTGCCCGAGAGGTTCGACACTCCGCAAGGTTGGTCGATCGTGCCGCCCACGGGGAAGATCCACGCTACGGCATCAATACGGGCTTTGGGCGCTTCTGTAACATCCGAATTTCCGAAGAGGAGCTCCGTAAGCTGCAAGTCAATTTGATCCGCAGTCACGCTGCCGGAGTCGGTGACCCCTGCGCTCCTGAAGAGGTGAGACTGGCCATCGCCTTGAGGGCGAATGCTTTGGCTTCCGGAAATTGCGGGATTCGCCTGGAAGTGATTCAGCTGCTTTTGGACCTCTACAATCACGACATTCTGCCGAAGATTCCGCGCCAGGGGTCGGTCGGGGCGTGTGGTGATCTTGCACCCCTCTCTCATCTCGCATTGGTCTTGATCGGAGAGGGAGAGGCTCTCGTTTCTGGCAAATGGGTTTCGGGAAAGAAAGCACTTTCGAGTGCTGGATTGAAGCCGGTACGCCTTGAGGCGAAAGAGGGTTTGTCGCTGATCAATGGTGTGCAAGTGTCGGTCGCCATGTTGGCTCGTGCATGTCACCTCGCCGAGTACCTGGTCGATGCCGCAGATTTGACTTTAGCGATGAGCCTTGAAGGTTTCCTTGGATCTCTACAACCCTTCGATGCACGCATCCATGAAGTTCGACCTCATCCGGGACAGGCGACGGTCGCAGCTCATGTGCGCCGCTTGCTCAAAGGCAGTAAAATTCTCAAATCCCATGAGAACTGCGATCGAGTTCAGGATCCTTATTCTTTCCGCTGTGCCCCCCAGGTTCATGGTTCGGTGAGGGATGCTCTCGAATGGATCGGCCAAACGATTGAGCGGGAAGCGAACTCTTCCACCGATAACCCGCTCGTCTTCAGTCACGAGGGCGACATCCTTTCGGGGGGGAACTTCCACGGTGCACCGGTGGCCCACGCCGCAGATCTTCTCTCTATCGTGCTCTGTGATTTAGCTTCGATCTCCGAACGTCGCTGTGAAAAGTTGGTCAACCCTGACACCAGTCGCGGTTTACCAGCATTTCTCTCTCGCGAGGAAGGGCTTCAATCCGGTTGGATGATGGCCCATGTCACCGCTTCTGCCTTGGTTTCTCGGATGAAGGTTCTCTCCCATCCGGCCTCGGTCGATTCGATGGTGACCTCTGCGGGAACGGAGGATCACGTCAGCATGAGTACTCATGCGAGTGAAAAAGCTCTCGAGTGTGCGCATCAAACGGCGCGAGTGGTGGGTATCGAGCTTCTCGTTGCTCTCGATGCCATCGACCTGCGCAGACCCCTACGTTCAGGTGCTCGTCTCGAGTCTCGATTCAAGGCATTGAGAGAAGTGATTCCTGGCAAGGACTCGGATCGGGTCTTGTCACCGGAGATCGAGAAGGCGGCCCAGGTGATCGAAGAAGGAGTTCTGATTCGCCCCTGAGCAGCAGAGCTACCGTCGATCTTTGTGAGTATCAAGCGTAGTCGAATCAGGCTTTTGGCAAGGTCGCCTCAAACGCAACGAGTCGTTCGTAGCGAATCCCGTCCCTGACAGTGTAGCCACCAGGAACTGCCGCCATCTCCTTGAGATAAACTTCATCCTCAAAGTAGTAATCTCTAAATGGGAAATCTTTGTCAGCCAAGATTTTCACGTTGAAGGAGCATTCCTCGAGAAGCTCGATCGTCCGCGGTACATCTCCCATCGTTGAATGAATGAAGATCAGTCGGCCGCCTGGATTGAGAAGTTTGTGGGCTTCGAGAATCAGCGTGTCGATGAAGTATCTACGGTAGACTTTGTTGGAGAGTGCGAAGGGAGGGTTCGCGACGATGGTATCGAACCCTTTTTGCGGAACTTGGATCCAATCGGCGACGATGAGATCGACAGGGCAGTGGATGCCGTATTTTTTCAAATTTCGTTCAGCATGACCCAGGATTGAAGCATCCACTTCGGTCAGCACCATTTCTGCGGCTCCCCGCAATCCGAGAACGACCGCATGAACACCACAGCCGGTTCCCAGCTCGAGGATTCGCTCACCGGAAAAATCCATCTGCTCGAGGGTTTCGCCAAGGAGAATGCCGTTGGGAGTGGGGTTCCATACACCTGCGGGGACTTCCAGTTCCAGATCCAAGCCCCCGAATTGGCATTTCAGGTGGGATTCACCGAGGTTCTTGTCGGGGATATCTGCGTCGATCATCTTGGGGGCACTCCTCGAAAGCATAGGGGTTCGTGGCCGATCTTTCTGTCTCATCAATAATCCCAGTCTGGGGCCGACATTCCACCGAATTCATCTCCGATAAGATGAGATGCCGGGGGTGGTAGAGATCGATAGGGAGGGGTCCAATGACACGTGGATCTCCGTTGCGCGAGATTTGAGCAGGAATGAGCTGGAAAGCTTACCGGGCGCTGATAGGGCAGTCGCATTTTGCAGGAAGGGAACCCACCGTTGAATCTTCAAGAAGGGGATCGCTGGGAGTTGCACCGGCAAATCTCCCCTGGCGCTCTGCAATTGGACTCTACCGATTTAGAAAAGATCCTGCCCATCGACCGCGAGAGGATGCTGATCGATCGAGTCATTTCCCTGCGCCCTGGAGTTTATGCCATCGCCGAGAAAGCGGTTTCAGCCGGGCCCAAAGAGCAACAGTTTCGTGGCCGCGAACAGTTTTCCTTTCCTTCGACCCTTGCCTTCAGCGCACTGGAACAATTGTCGATGGTGGTCCTGCTGGCAGAGTTCCCTTCCTCTTCAGTGACAGAGTTCCCCTCACTCTTTGCCATCGATTCCATCGAAGTGTGTGCAGAGATGATGGAGCCGGGCGTGTTACACGTGCATGCGAGATCAGAGGGGGATATCGACGACCTCGAAATCGGTGCTGATAATTGTTGCAGTTTTGTTGGCGAGGTAACGGTGAACGGCGAAAATTTTGTCACCGCTTCCTGGAAAATGAAAAAAGGCAAACCCTGACTCCCGCCGATTCGGCGGGGTGGCGCGCGTCAGGGCTTGCCATCGATTCCTGTCTCGTGAATCGGGGATCAACCGTCGAGGAATCCCTCCAGATTGCGTGAGCGAACAGGGTGACGCAGTTTCTTGAGGGCGCGAATCTCGATTTGACGGATTCTCTCACGGGTGACTTTGAACTTCTTACCCAGCTCTTCGAGGGTGTAAGTTTCATCTTTGCCGATACCAAACCTCAGCTTGATGACTTCCCGCTCTCTCAGGCTCAACGTTTCGAGAACACGGGTCATCCTTCTCTTGAGAGCCTCTTCGGAGATCATCTCAGAAGGCTTTTCAAAGCGGTAATCCTCGATGAACTCACCAAAGGTCGATTCGTCGTCGGGCCCAATAGGTGTGGAGAGTGAAACGGGAACCCGACTCAGGCGGATCATCGATTCTAGCTCTTCAGCGGGGACTTCCAGCTCTTCGGCGATCTCGTGAAGATCGGGGCGGCGACCGGTCCTCTGCAGGTGCTCGCGGCTGACCCCTCCCAACTTGCTCATCGTCTCAGACATGTAGACGGGAAGGCGAACCATCCGTGACTTTTCTGCAATGGCTCTACTGATCGCCTGACGGATCCACCAGGTTGCGTAGGTCGAGAACTTGTAGCCTTTGGTGTAGTCGTACTTTTCGCAGGCGCGCATCAGGCCGGTGTTACCCTCTTGAATCAGATCGAGGAAACTCAGGCCGCGGCCTCTGTACTTCTTTGCAACACTAACGACGAGGCGAAGGTTTCCACTGGAGAGTCCACCTTTAGCCATTTCGTAACGGTTGAAGTTTTGGCTGATCTCACGGGCACGCTCAAGGAATGCCGGGTACGGCTCGAAGATCGCTTCGTTGATCTCGTCAAACTCTTTGCCGATGGCGCGCTTATTACGAATACGCAAGCCGACGATGACTTTTTCGAGTTTCTTTCCGAGAATTTCGATCTCAGTTTGGAAGCGTCCGACGTACTTCATCTTCAACTGGTAAGATTCGAGCATTCTAGCGACCTTGAGAATGCGATTGTGCAATCTCTTCTCCAGTTTGGGGCGTTCCTTCTTGTCGTTCAGAGGAAGGTCCTCAAGCTCGAGAGTGTCGAGCTGATTGGATCTGAAAAGCTGCTGCATTCGCGGAAGCTCTTTTGCCAGTCGATCGAAGAATGTTTGACGATCTCCTTTGCGGGAAAGAGTCAAATCGAGACTCTTTTCGACGAGGCGAGTGCCGTTGTTGATCTGGCCAAGAAGTTGCAGGGCATCATCTTGCCCCAGTGCTGTCATGTAGATATGGCGGCACAGTTGCTTCTGGCTCTTTTCAATCTCTTTTGCGTAATGGACCTCCTCATCGCGGGTCAACAAGGGGATCGAAGCCATCTGTGAAAAGTACATGCGGATCGGATCGTCGAGAGCCTTAACCGCCATCTTTTCGGAGCTCTCTCCGCTTGCGGCTTTTTCTGCTTCCTTCTTTTCCTTCT